>NZ_JBFTND010000007.1:0-70601 GCF_056397305.1 Cupriavidus sp. 05N40 | reverse complement strand
AAGCATGCGTGAGTTAGACAGGCTCAAGACCGTTCAGGCGGTCGTGGATGGTCAATTGCGGCCCAGCGTGGCCGCCGAACGGTTGGAGATCACGGATCGCTAGACATGGATGTAGCGGCAAAGTTGTAATGTCCGGTTCGGGGGTGCGGACCAAAACTTGGACTACTTGGGGGTAGTTCATGTATTCGTCCGCACCCCCTTTTAGCAAAGCAGAAATGTCCGCTTGAGGGCCTGTCCATGGTATTCAGCCTGCCCGGTTGAATGCAATGGAGACGCCAGAGGAGTTCATCCCACTACAACGCGCTTCTCGCCTCACCGCCTGCGAAGAATGGCCGAGCCCACGCACGAAGGCTTCGCGCATATGGCGTCGATCGCGAAAGCCGCCGGTCTCTTTCGCGATCACGTCCAACCTCCACACCAGCGAGCCATTGCGCCTGGCCGCCGTTGGCTGTCAGCCCCGCGCTACATCGCTGCGGGCGACAGCGCCGAGGGCGATGCGCGCGGCTTGTGCGATCACGTCCTCCCTTGCCTTCGCGTCCTTCTGCGGTTGCGTGAAGTAGACCGCGACAACGACCGGCGCGCCGCCCGGCGGCCAGAGTACGGCGATATCGTTGGTGGTGCCGTAGTCCCCCGTGCCCGTCTTGTCGCCGCTCTGCCAGCCGGCGGGCATGCCGGCCTGGATCCGCCGCGCGCCGGTCGTATTGCCGCGCATCCAGTCCTGCAATTGCTGGCGCGCGGGGGCCGGCAGCGCGTCCGCCAGCGCCAGCTTGTGCAGGCTGTCCGCCATCGCGGCGGGCGTGGAGGTATCGCGCGGATCGCCGGGGATGGCCGTGTTGAGCTCGGTCTCCCAGCGATCGAGGCGGAAGGCATCGTCGCCGATCGAGCGGGCGAATGCGGTCACGTCCTGCGGCCCGCCGGCAAGCCTGATCAACAAGTTGGCCGCGGTGTTGTCGCTGTACTGGAGCGCGGCGCGGCAAAGTTCGGCCACCGTCATGCCTTCGCCGGCATGTTTCGCCGTGACCGGCGAGTAGGTCACGAGATTGTCTTTTGCATACGGGATACGCTGCGCCAGCAGCCCGTCCTGGCGGGTGCTGCGCGCCAGGATGGCACCGGCGAGCATGACCTTGAAGGTGCTGCAGAAGGCGAAGCGCTCGTCGGCGCGGTAGCGCAGCCGGCTGCCGTCGGAGGTGTTCAGCGCGGCCACGCCGAGGCGGCCGCCCGAATCGCCTTCGAGGGCGGCGAGCGTGGCTTGCGCCGCGCTTGCGTCGTGTCCGGCTGCCGCCCGGACCGGGCTGATCGCCGCCAGCGGCGCCGCGGCGGCGGCCAGCAACAGGCTGCGCCGGCGTTGGAAGTGAAGCATGGGATATTTTCCTGGCTTGGTAACGGAAACAAAGGGAAACAAAGGGAAAATTCTAACCGCCCGGTGTGCAACGGCCAGCACGTCCGGGATGCCACGTGCAGGTTTGGTCATGCCGCGCCCCGCCCCGGCAAGTACAATGCGGGACGCCTTTGCGGCCCGTCCGCGATTTCCGCCTCCGTCAGCTTCCGTCAGCCCAGTCAGCCCCTTTTTTCCTCGCTCCGATCCATGTCCAATCTCATCGTGCACGGTGGTACGCCTTTGCGTGGCCGCATCATCCCTTCTGCCAACAAGAACGCGGTGCTGCCCGTGCTTTGCGCCACGCTGCTCACGGCTGAACCGCTGCGCCTGCACGGCGTGCCCGATATCACCGATGTGCGCAAGATCCTCGACATCTTCCGCACCCTCGGCAGCGATGTGCGCATGGACCACGCCACCGGCACGCTGGAGCTGCATCATCGCGATACCCGCTTCGACGCGTCGAGCCACCGGCTGCCGGAGGAAATGCGCTCGTCCATCATGCTGGTGCCGCCGCTGCTGGCGCGCTTCGGCGTCGCGCGGCTGGAGGACAACGTCAAGGGCTGCACGCTGGGCGTGCGCGAGATCGACCCGCACATCGACGTATTCCGCCGCTTCGGCGGCCAGGTGGAACGTGCCGACGGCTCGCTGCTGGTGCGCAGCGCGGGCCGGCTCACGCCCACGGACCACTGGCTGGACTATGCCTCGGTCACTACCACGGAGAACTTCGTGCTGTGCGCGGCCGCGGCGGATGGCGTCTCCACCCTGACCAACGCGGCATCGGAGCCGCATGTGCAGGAGTTCTGCCGCTTCATGGAAATGCTCGGCGTGCGCATCGAAGGCATGGGCACCTCGCGCGTGACGGTACACGGTGGCAATGCCCTGCGCGGCGGCGAGTTCCACTTCGACGAGGATTTCCACGAGATCACCACCTTCCTGGCGCTGGGCGCCATCACCGGCGGCGATGTGGTGGTGCGCAACAGCGCGCCGGGCAATTTCCCGCTGATCGACCGCACCTTCGCCAAGTTCGGCGTGCAGATCACGCACGAGGACGGCTGGTCGCGCGCCACCTGCCCCGGCCCGCTGGAAGTGCAGACGCCTTTCACCAGCAATGTGCTGACCAAGGTGGAAGCGGCGCCGTGGCCCTACTTCCCGGTGGACCTGCTGCCGATCTTCATCGCGCTGGGCGTGCGCGCCAAGGGCAACGCCATGTTCTGGAACAAGGTCTACGACGGCGCGCTGGGCTGGACGGGCGAACTGTCCAAGTTCGGCGCCCACGTGTTCTCGTCCGATCCGCACCGCCTGATCACCTTCGGCGGCAACCCGCTGACGCCGGCAGTGGTGGAAAGCCCGTACATCATCCGCGTGGCGATCGCCCTGTTCATGGTGGCCGCCAGCATCGACGGCCGCTCCGAGATCCGCAACGCCACGCCGATCCGCCGCGCCCACCCGCGCTTCGTGGAAAACCTGCGCAGCCTGGGCGTGCACGTGGAGTGGACCAGCGAGGAGTAAGCCGGCTCCGGGCGGTGTTTCAGGGGTAAGCCGGCAGCGCCGCCTGGTCGCGCATGACGAAGCGGTCGCGGCCGTTGCGCTTGGCCTCGTACATGGCGGCGTCGGCCTTCTCCAGCAGCGATTCCAGCCGCGACGACGAAGGGATCTCGCAGACCGCGCCCACGCTGACAGTCACGCAAGGGTGCTCGGGCCAGCCGCCGTGGGGAAGCCTCAGCGCCCGCACCGCCTCGAGCAGGCGCAGGCCGGCGGCGCGGGTCTCGGGCAACGACACGGACGGCAGCACCGCGACGAACTCCTCGCCGCCCACGCGCGCGCAGAAGCCGCCGGGGCCGTCGCGCAACGCCCCGCTGATGGCGCCGGCCACGCGGCGCAGGCATTCGTCGCCGTGCACGTGGCCGTGCAGGTCGTTGTACTGCTTGAAGTAGTCGACGTCGATGATCAGGATGCCGACCGACGCCGCGCGCTCGAATGCGCCGGCCACCACGGCGGCCGCCTCGCGCTCGAAAAACCGCCGGTTGTAGGCACCGGTCAGGGCGTCCCGGTACAGGTCCGCCTCGATGCGCGAGAGCTTCTCCTCGGTCTCGCCCAGCCGCTCGGCCAGGCTGGAGTTCTCCACTGTCAGCGCCTGCTCGCGCGAACGGAAGCGCGTCACGTCGCGCAGGAATACGATGATCCCCACTGCCTGCCCTTTCAGGTTGCGCACGGATTCCACCGTCAGTTCGTAGTCCACCCGCGCTTCGGAGATCAGGTAGGAGCCGCCGCCGTGCGCGCCAGAGCGGCTGGCGGCAATGGCGTGCTGCYATGCCTGCGGCACGGGCTGGCCACGCCCCATGTCGGCCAGCAGGCCCCGCGCCGCCGTGTTGGAGTCGACGATGATGTCGTTGGCGTTGGCGATCACGCAGCCTTCGTGCAGCGTATCGAACACGCGCAGCCTGGCGTAGTGGCCCACGTCTTCCAGATGGCTGCGCAGTGCGCAGAACCACACGAGCAAGGTCATCACCGAAAACGTGGCGGGCGTCAGATCGCCGCCTAGCGCACCGGTATGGCGCGTCAGGTAGGCCACATTGGCCAGCAGCGGCAATGCCAGCCCGCAGGCCAGCACGGCACGGCCGCCGCGCGTCAGCCCGCCTGCCGGCACGCGCGCCGTGACCAGGAAATAAAGGCTGAGCAGCAACAGCAGGTAGGTGTACACCGCCACGGCGGCGTAGGCCGGGCCATGGGTGAAGACCGCGCCCGGCGGCGCCCCGCCCGGCATCAGGGCGATCGACGACCAGATCTGCCGGTGTTGTTCATTGGTGAAGACCAGGCCCAGCGTCACCGCGCTGATCACGGCGTGCATCGCCAGCAGCCAGTGCGGGACGACGGCCTTCGGCCGGCTCAGTTGCAGCATGGCGCAGAACCAGCCGATCGGCACGGCCATGATGCCGATGTACTGCAGCTTGGCCCACAGCACGCGCGTTTCCAGATCGGTGGAACTCAACTCGAGCAGGCGGCCACCGCTCCACAGCGCCGTGCCGCAGGCCAGCACCAGGAACGCCTTGACGGTGGGATCGTCCCGCCTGGTCCAGGCCACCAGGGCCATCGTCAGGCTCCCGACTACCGCAAAGGTGAGACAGAGGACTAAGGGGTACGAGGGCATTCGGCCGGTTCCAGGACGCCCGCCCGGCGGCAGCGCCGGTGGATGCGGCCGATTATAAGACGGCCCGCCGCTTCGCAGTCATGCGCCTGCAGCCAGGATGACGCCAGATACCGCAGATACCGCAATCGCTCCGGCCTGCTTGTCCCCGGGCCGATGCGAACCGGTTCAAGGAACCGGCGCGCATGCGCAATAGCCCGCGCCCTCCACGGTCCCTGCCCCTGCCCTGCCCTCAAAACCCCAGCTGCCGCGCCGCCAGGTCCTTCATGATCTCCTCCGAACCGCCGCCGATCATCATGACCTTGACCTCGCGGTAGACGCGCTCGCTCAAGGTGCCGCGCATGAAGCCCATGCCGCCGAGGATCTGCACGGCCTGGTCGGCGCAGAACTGCATGGCCTGGGTGGCCTGGATCTTGGCCATGCAGGTGCGCGCCACCAGCTGGGCGGGGTCGCCGGCCTGGTGCTGGACCCGGTAAGCCAGGTCGTAGACCAGGTTGCGCGCGGCTTCGATGCGCAGGGCCATGTCCACCAGCTTGTGGCGGATCACCTGGCGATCCACCAGCGGCTGGCCGAAGGTGTGGCGCTGGCGGGCCCAGTCGAGCGCTTCCTGCAGGCAGGCTTCGGCATAGCCATAGGCGCTGGCGCTCATGCCCAGCCGCTCGGAATTGAAGTTGCGCATGATGATCTGGAAGCCGCGGTTCTCCTCGCCGATCAGGTTGGCCACCGGAATCCGGCAGTTGTCGAAGCGCAGGTGGGCGGTGTCGGAGGCCAGCCAGCCCATCTTCCTGAGTTCGGTGCGCGTCAGGCCCGGCGGGTTGCCCTCCACCAGCAGCAGCGAGATGCCGCCCGCGCCCTTGTTGGCGGGGTCGGTGCGCACGGCGGTAGTGATGAAATCGGCCCGCATGCCGGAGGTGATGAAGGTCTTCTCGCCGTTGAGCACATAGTGGTCGCCGTCGCGCACGGCGGTGGTGCGCAGGCTGGCCACGTCGGAGCCGCCGCCGGGCTCGGTGATGGCCAGCGCGGCGATCTTCTCGCCGGCGATCACCGGCGGCAGCACGCGCCGCTGCAGCGCCTGGCTGCCGGCGGCGACGACCGGCGGCATGCCGATGGTGTGGGAGTTGAGCGAGGCATTGACGCCGCCGGAGCCGCTGCGGGCGAATTCCTCGGCCTGGATCAGGTGGTAGAAGATGTCGCCGGGCGTGCCGCCGAAGGCTTCGGGGTAGCCCAGGCCCAGCAGRCCGATTTCGGCGGCGCGCCGGTAGAGCGAGCGCGGGAAGGTGCCGGCTTCGTCCCACTCGCCGGCAAACGGCGTGATCTCGCGCGCGACGAACTCGCGCAGCGTGGTGCGGAACTGTTCGTGCTCGGGGGTGAAGTAATGCGGCAGCGGCGGCAGGGTCAGGAGGCTCATGCGGGATCCGGTCTGGGGCGGGTGGCTTGGATGGTCGAATGCCTTGGATGGCTCGAACATAGGCCGTGCCGGCGCGGTTCGTCTTGCGCTAAGTGGTCGGCCCGGATGCCTGCACTACGCCGCCGGCATGCCCGCGAGCAGCCGCGCCGATGCCTCCAGCCCGCCCAGGATGGCGTCCGCCACCTTCTGCGGAAATCCCGCCGGCAAGGCCGCGTTCACCTGCACGATCACGGCCGGCGTCTGCGCCAGCAGCCGGCCGATGATGGGCTCGGCATCCGGCCCGTGGAAGCACTTCGCCGCCATCGCGTTGAAATGCCGGCGCTGCACGTCCTTGAACAGATAGTGGCGGTTCTTGCCGGCCACGGCCATGGCCAGCTTGGCCTTGTGCCAGGACCACTGGTTGGCGCCGTTGCCCACCACCGGCCAGATCGACATCACGTCATACAACGGCGTCAGGCGGTAGCGCCCGCCCGGCAGCAGCCGGATGCTGAAGTTCTTGGCGTGCCCGTCCGGCGCGGCCAGCATCCAGAACAGGATCTGCGTGGCGAGGAAGGTTTCCAGGTCGGCGTCGGCATTGACGGACTGGCGCAGGATCTGCGCGATATCACGCATGCCCGGGCCACCGTCCGCCTCGTACTTGAGGTGCGGCGGCACGCCCAGCACCTGGCAGAAATCCTCCTGCGGCAGGCGCAGGATCCAGTTGCCCGAGGAATGCATCTGGCGGTCGAAGCGCTGCACGCTCAGCACCTTCTGTGCGCCGAAGTGTCGGATCTCGCTGTGCGCGGCCGGCAGCCCGAAAGCGGCCAGGATCGCCAGGCAGAGCCATTCGTTCTCGACCGAGGTGCCGAGGTCCGCGCGCTTGTTGCCGACCAGCCCGAGCGGCAGCTTCAGGATATGCGTGGTGGGCGTGGCGCCGTGGGGTTTCATCCAGCGCCCGCCGTGCCACAGCAGCGCGGTCTTCTCCTGCGCGCCGGCCAGCGAGATGCGGAAATCGTCGTCGTCCTGCGCGCCGGGCCCGGCGGGGCCCACGGTCTGGCGCAGCAGGACTTCGATATCGGCGTCGGACAGCGGCGTGCCTTCGATGCGATCATGGCCAGACGGCTGGCCGTTCTCCGCCAGCAGTTGCACGGCGCCCACGCAGTCGCGGCCGATGGCTTCGAGCAGGTCGAAGGCGTCCGTGCTGGCAGCCTTGAAGCGGGTCGCCAGGCGCTTGCGGATGGTGTCGCTGTCGGGCAGCAGGTTATCGAAGTAGTTGCGCACGCGCTCGCCTTTCAGCGGCGAGGCATCCACGCCGAACGGCAGCGACAGCGACAAGGGCCGCCCGGCGTCCGATGCCATCCAGTCCGGGTCGTACTGCAGCTCCATCTCGCCGCGCGTGGGGATGCGCCAGGTCCCGACGCGCTCGCCGTTGGCCCACAGCGACAGCGCGCGCGCATGTGTTCTGCGGCCCATGGCTACCACTCCACCGCGGGCGTTGCGCCGCCTGGCGCGTGCGGCGCGCCCCGGTCCTGCACCACCAGCTCCAGCCCCAGCACGCTGACCAGCGCCAGCAGCTGGTCGGCGCTGATGGTGCCCGGGTTCAGTTCCATATGGGAGATCCGGCTCTGGCTGACCGCCAGGCGCGCAGCCAGGTCGGTCTGGGAAAGCCCGGCGGCCCGCCGTGCCGATTGAAGCACCTGGCCCAACTGCGTGGCGGTGGATAGCTGTTGTTTCATGGGATGACTGCCTGGCGATCGGGTGCGGGTAGCGATGATATGCGTAATGTCACTTTACAAACAATATGGGTAATTTGCAAATACCAATATCGTGGGTATTAGTCATTTACGCATGTCATGCGTATCAAAAGAGAAGCCAGGCAGGCCCGAAGCCATGGCCGCGCCAGCCGTCAGCCACTTTCCGCAAGCCTTGCACGGACGCCTTGGCTACGCTTTGCGCTCGAAGCCAAGTCTGGTCGCGCGCCACATGGCCGCGCCCGCCTTCCCCCACGGAGATTCCGCATGATCGCCAAGCAGCCGCCCGCCACCATCGGCACCGCCCTGCAGGAAGCCAGCCAGCGCTGGAGCCAGCGCACCGCCTACTTGTGCCGCGAGCAGGCACACAGCTTCGGCGAGGTCGAGGCCGCTTCGGCCCGGCTTGCCTGTGGCCTGCTCGGGCTGGGCCTGCGCCACGGCGACCGCATCGGGGTGATCGGCCTGAACCAGATCGAATGGCTGCAGCTGTTCTACGCGGCAACGCGTATCGGCGTGGCGGTGGTCGGCCTGAGCGTGCGCTACCGCGACAACGAGATCGAGCACATGGTCAACGACAGCGGCATCAAGGCGGTCTTCACCGTGCCGCAAGCCGATGGCTTCGATTTTCTCGCCATGCTGACGCGTCTGATGCCGCGCATGCCGGGCCTGCTCAATGTCATCACCATCGACGCGCAGCCGGCGCAAGCCGGCATGCCAGGACTGTCGGCCCTGCTTGCCGTCGCGCCTGACGGGGCCGCGCTGCAGGCCGCCGAGGCACGCGTGGGGCCCGATGACCTGGCCATGGTGATCTATACCTCCGGCACCACCGGCCGGCCCAAGGGCGCGGGGTTGTCGCACCGCAGCCTGCTGGCGTCCGCGTGGGCGCAGGCGCGCCATGTGCGCACCGACGAGCGCGACCACATCCAGCTCGCCCTGCCCTTCAACCATGTGGGCGGTATCACCTGCGGGGTGCTGAACTACCTGCTCGGCGGCGGCACCTGCGAACTGGTGCCGGTGTTCAAGGCAGACACCGTGCTGGCCATGATGCGCAGGCACCCGCCCACCATTTTCTCGGGCGTGCCGACCATGGCCACGCTGCTGCTGATGCATCCGGACTCCGCCAGCGTGGACTTTTCCTCGGTGCGGCTGGTGGTGGTGGGCGGCGCCACCGTGGATGCCGCGCTGCTAGAACAACTGCAGGCGCGCATGCCGCAGGCCACGGTGATGAACCTGTATGGCCTGTCCGAATCGTCCGGGGCCATCGTGATGACACCCTGGAACGCGGCGCGGCAAGACCTGATGGACTCGATCGGCTGCGTATTCGACAGTGCAGAGGTGCGCGTGGTCACCCCCGCCGGCAATATTGCCGCGCCCGGGGAGATCGGCGAGCTTTGCTTCCGTGGCGCGGGCGTGTGCGCGGGCTATATCGGCGCCGCGGCCAGTGCCGACGGCTTCGGCGCCGACAACTGGCTGCGCTCCGGCGACCTGGGCTGCGTGGACAAGCGCGGCTATATCCAGCTCAAGGGCCGCAAGAAGGATATGTATATCCAGGGCGGCTTCAACGTCTACCCCGCCGAGATCGAAGGCGTGATCGCGCGCCATCCGGACGTGATGATGGTGGCCGGCATTGGTGTGCCGGACCCGGTGCTGGGCGAGATCGGGCGCTACTACATCGTGCCGAAGCCGGGCTGCGACCTGACCGGCCCGGAGATCCGCGCCTATTGCGCGAGCCGCCTGGCCGACTACAAGGTGCCGCGCCAGGTGGTGCTGCGCGATATCCTGCCAATGACGCCGGCCGGCAAGATCCACAAGGCCGCCCTGCGCGCGGAGTGCGCGGCGGAACCCCGCTAGCGGCCCCGGCCGTCGGGGCCGGGCACGCCGCCCTGCGCAGCGCGCTCGCCGATCAGGGCGAGCTTGCGCGAGCCGGCAAAGATATCGCTCGGCTTGAGGCCATAGACCTGCCGGATCGAGTGGCTGAAGTGCGTGGAATCCGGGTAGCCGGTATCGAGCGCCACATGGGCCAGGTTGGAATCCTGCGTCACGTAGTGCAGCAGGCTGCGCGCGCGCTTCCAGGTGCGGAAGCTGCGGAACGGCGTGCCGATCTCCTCCTTGAACAGATGCAGGAAGCGCGAGAACGACAGATGCGCCGACGCCGCGCAGGACTCCGCCGTGGCGGTGGCCGAGGGCGCATCGCGGATGCGCTGCACCACGGCCTCGATGCGCGGGTCCAGCCGGCGCCGCGCCAGCGTTTGCCCGAAGAAGATCTGGTCGAAGCTGTCGGCCTGCAGGTCCACTTCGCGGCCATGCTGGCTGAGCCAGGCATGGGCCTGACGCACATGGCGCACGAAGGCGGGGTCGTCCACCGGCCCGGCCCGCCCGCGGATCACGGACGGCAGGCGCGCCAGGTCAATGCTTTCGGCCTCCAGCCCCAGGTCGCAGATCATGCGGTCGTCGCACGCCACCGAGTGCGGCATGTAGGCAGGCACCACCGCGAGATCGGTGGATTCCCACCGGGTGCCGTCCAGGCAGATGCGGATTGGCGCGCGCAGGGCCACGTAGACCAGCAGCCCGCCCATGGTGCGCACCGACGGCGAACCAAGCAGGCCCGCGTAGAACAGCCGCTCCGCCGTGACCCACATCACCCTGCCGCGCACGTCCGCGGCGCGCGGCGCCGTATCCGTGGCCGGCGGGCACGCAATGCCTTTTGCCTGCATCTGCATGTCCTTTTGTCTCCTGCCGGCGCTGTCCGCGCACCCGGGGATGCGTCGCCAGGCCGGCTTGTGTGTGGTGGCGCCGCCGCATGGCCGGTAGCGCAACGGGCAGCGTAGCCCGCGCCTGCCGCCCGCGTCTTGCGTCAGCTGGCTACGCCGCCGGCCTCATCGTAATGCTCCCGGTAGCGCTGACGCAACTCGAACTTCTGGATCTTGCCGGTGGACGTGGCCGGCAGCGCAGCCAGCAGCAGCACTGCCTTGGGCACTTCGAAGCCGCCCAGATGCGCCCGGCAGTGCGCATCCAGCTCGGACTCCGCTATCGCCGCGCCCGGCTTGAGCGTGACGAAGGCCGTCACCGCCTCGCCCCAGCGCGCATGCGGCAGGCCCACCACCGCCGCGTTGGCCACCGCGGCATGGCGCAGCAGCACCTCCTCGACCTTGATCGAGGGAACGTTCTCGCCGCCGGTCTTGATCATGTCCTTGATGCGGTCGAGGAACAGCAGCTGGCCGTCCTCATCGAGCACGCCGAGGTCGCCGGAGTGGTGCCAGCCGAAACGCTGGGCGCGCGCCGTGGCTTGCGGATCCTTGTAGTAGCCCAGCATCACATTGGGCCCGCGGAACACGATCTCGCCCGGCTCGCCGGGGCCAAGCAGGCGGCCGTCGTCGGCCATCACCGCCACTTCGTTGCCCACCGTGCCCACGCCCCACCAGGCGCCGAAGCGCCGGCGCTGCTGGTCCGCTTCGAAGATGGTCGCCGCCGGGTACATCTCGGTCTGCCCTGAGCACAGGATGAAATTCGGGCAGAACGCGTCCAGCAGCCGCAGCAGCAGGTTCTTGGGCAGCGGCGCCATGCCGTAGATGCACAGCCGCACGCTGGACAGGTCCGTGGCGGCGAACTGCGGATGCTCCAGCATGGCGCGGTACATCATCGGCAGCGCCACCACCACGCTGACGCGGTGGCGCGCCAGGTCCGCCAGCACCCGCGCCGGTTCGAAGCCGCGCGCCACCACCACCGCGTGGCCGCCCAGCAGGGCACTCATGGTGTTGCCGTGCTGGGCGCAATGGAACATCGGCAGCAGGCAGGTAAACACCTCGGGCGCCGCGCTGCCGCAGCCGGTATCGACCAGGTTGGCCATCAGCACCGAATGCACCGAGGCATGCGAATGCATCACGCCCTTCTGCGGGCCGGTGGTGCCGCTGGTGTACATGATCTGGGCAAGCTGGCCGCTGGCGATGTCCACCGTCGGCAGGGTGGCCGGCTGGCCGGCCAGCGCGTCCGCGTATTTCGTCACGGCGATCCCTGGCGCCTGCGCTGCCACCTCGCCGGCGGGCTCCAGCAGCACCACGGGAAGACCCAGTTCCGCCACCAGTTCGGCGATGCCGGGGCGCGCCAGCACCGAGGCATCCGCCACCACCCGCGTCACCTCGGCATGCTCGAGGATGTAGCGGATCGCGTCGGGCGCCAGCGCGGTGTTGACGGGCACCCACACCAGGCCCGCCTTCTGGATGCCAAGCAGCGCCACGATCATGGCGGTGGAGTTGTTGCACAGCATGCCCACGCGCTCGCCGCCGCCCATGCCCTGGCCCAGCAGGTAATGGGCGAACTGGTTGGAGGCCGCATCCAGCCCCGCATAGCTCAGGCTGTGCTCGCCCTCGATCAGCGCGGTACGCGCGCCGAAGCGCCGCGCCGAGCGGTGCACCACGTCCCCCAGCGCAATGCGGCCGATGCGCTCGCGCGCCTGTTCCGTTGCCGTGCTCATCCCTGTCTCCTGTTGTCGGTTGTCTGCTTTGCCGCATCCCGCGCGGCCTCGCCGCGGGGCCGGACTGCCCGTGTGCATCGGCGGCTGCCCCGTGATCGCGCCCACGGCCTGCCATGAGCTGCCTGCCATGAGCTGCCATGGCCGGAGCAGTTACCTCATCCGTGTTATTACGCACCGGGTCGGGTGCAGCCTATGCTTGGCCTGCACTTTCCAAAATTTGCTCTAGGCCCGCCACGTCGCTCACGCATCGTGGCGGGCTTCTTTTCTTCTGCTGCCGGCGCGTGCCGGGAGCCGCTACATCTTCGGCGGCGGCAGCAGGTCGCTGGCGGGGATCCACTTGTCGCCCGAGACCTTCATGATGCGGATGCGGTCGTTGCTCAGGCGGTTGCCGGCGGAAACATTGAAGCCCGGGTTGCCAAGCGGGTCCTGCGGCAGCTTGGTCGATTCCATGGCGGCGTTGAAGCTTTCGGCAGTCAGGTTGCGCCCGGCCTTGTCGGYAATGGTGGCGAAGGTGGTGTAGGCGTAGTAGCTGAACATCGAATACACGCCCGGGTCTTCATTGAAGCGCTTCTTGTAGGCCGCCGCCCATTGCCGGACCGCCGGGTTTGCATCGTCGGCATAAGGCAGCATGATGAAGGCCGCCGCATGCAGCCCCTCCATCGCCTTGCCGCCCAGTTGCGGCACCTGGTGCGAGTAATTGGCCGTGGTGCCGGCAAAGACCGGGTTGAAGCCGATCTTGCGTGCTTCCTGCACCGAAGCGACGTACTCGCGCATGGTGGACGCGTTGAACACCAGGTCGCAGTTGGCCGCCTTCAGCCGTGCCATCTGCGAAGAAAAATCCGTCGCGCCGCGCTTGTACGAGACTTTTTCCACCAGCGTCATGCCCTTGGCCTTGAGGTAGGCCGCCACGCCTTCCACCGATTCGCGCCCGTAGTCGTCGTCCTGATACAGCGCGCCGATGCGCTGGTAAGGCTTCTGCTTCATGAAGTAGTCCATGATCGTCATCGACATCAGGTAGTTCGACGGCCCCAGTGCGATCTTGTACGGGCTGGCTGGCTCGTACATATCGCGCGCCGCGCTCTGCGGCATGAAATTGAAGACCTTGCTCTGCAGCAGGAACGGCAGCGTGGCCATATTGGGCGCCGTGCCAAGATGGCCGACGACGGCGAACACGCCGTCCTGCGTGACCAGCTTCTGCGCCGCCAGCACGGCGCGCTTGGGCTCGTAGCCGTTGTCCTCCACCACCACACGGATCTTGCGGCCCTGCACGCCGCCGCGCGCATTGATTTCCTCCACGGCCATGGTCATGCCGTTGCGCGACTCCTTGCCGTAGTTGACGATCGGCCCCGACATGTCGGTGATCAGGCCGAGCACGATTTCCTTGTCGTTCACGCCGCGCGTCTCGGCGCCGGCCCCGGCGCTGAGCGCCAGCGCCACGGCGGCGATGGTGGTTTTCCAGATCATGGTGGTCTCCTTGTGTTGTCGTTGGCTTGCGCTTCTTCGCTTCAATGCACGCTCTGCGGCGGCTTGGGTCCCGGATGGATGGCGGCTGGCACGGCGAACTGCCCCACCCCGGCCGGCAAGGGCGGCGGCGCGGACGATGGCGGCAGCCAGCCCGACAGGCCCGGGCCGCCCTGCCCGCCCCCGGCCAGCCTGGCCAGCCTGGCCAGCAATGGCGAAATGTCCCAGTAGTCATAGGGGTTGCCGCGCTCCCGGGCATAGCGCTCCATCCCCGCCGCGATGCGCGCCAGGCCGATGCGGTCGGCCAGCCAGACCGGCCCGCCCAGGTAATCCGGGAAGCCGTAGCCGGCCGTCCATACCATGTCGATGTCGCCGGGCCGGCAAGCCACGCCCTCTTCCAGCAGCTTGGCCGCTTCGTTGACAAGCGGATAGATCAGGCGCTCGACGATCTCCTCGTCGGCAATCTCGGTGCGGCGCGGCGCGATGCCGTGCGCGCGGCCCAGCGCGGCGCAGATGCGCGCGGCCTCCGGGTCCGGCACGAGCGTGCCGGCCGGGTAGCGGTAGAAGCCCGCGCCGCTCTTGCAGCCAAGCCGGCCCAGCCTGTAGAGCGTGCGCACCACCGCGCGGTAAGCGGGATCGGGCGGCAGGCCGCCGGCCTTGCCATACTCCAGCACGATGCGCGCGGCCACGTCGATGCCGGCCAGGTCCAGCATGCGGCATGGCCCCATCGCCATGCCGTAGGCCTGCATCACCGCATCCAGCCGCGCCGGGCTGACGCCTTCCATCAGCAGGAACTCGCTCTCGCGCAGGTAGGCCTCGGCCATGCGGTTGCCGATAAAGCCGAAACACACGCCGGACACCACCGCAACCTTGCCCAGCCGGCGCGCCAGCTGCATGGCGGTCGCCAGCACATCGGGCGCCGTGGCCGCGGTACGTACCACCTCGATCAGCCGCCCGCCGTTGGACGGGTTGCGGAAATGCAGCCCCACGAAATCCGCCGGCCGCCCGCTGGCCTCGGCCAATACCTCCACATCCAGCGTGGAGGTATTGGTGGCGATGATGGCGCCGGGCTGGCAGATGCGCCCAAGCCCCGCATGGACCTGCTGCTTGAGCGCCATGTCCTCCACCACCGCCTCGATCACCAGCTCGCAGCCGGCCAGCGCGCCGTGGTCCAGCGTGCCGGCGATCAGGCCCATGCGGCTGGCCACCTGATCGGGCCGCAGCCGCCCGGCGGCGACAGCCACGTCATACTGCGCGCGCACCGATGCCAGGCCACGCGCCAGCGCAGCGTCGCTGGCCTCCACCAGCGTCACCGGCAGGCCGGCATCGGCCAGGCTCATGGCAATGCGGCTGCCCATGGTGCCGGCGCCCACCACGCCGGCGGTATGCAGGGCGCGCGGCGCCATGCCAGCCGGCAAGCCCGGCACGCGCGCGGCCTGCCGCTCGGCGAAGAACAGGTGGCGCAGCGCCTGCGACTGCGGCGATGCCACGCAGGCGGCCAGCAGGCGCGCCTCAACCGCCTCGCCCTCGGCAAACGGCAGGTTCACGGCGGCGTCCACCGCCTGCACGATGGCTGCGGCGGCCGGATAGCGCCCGTGCTCCTCGCGCGCCCGCCGCATGGCCTGTGCGAAGAAATCGTCCGGCAAGCCCGCCGCACTGGCGCGCCGCGCGGACAGCCGCCGGGCGGGAGCCCGCCTCTCCAGCAAGGCCTCCAGGTAGTTCAGCCCGACCGCCAGCGGCTCGCCGGCCACCACGGCATCGACGATGCCGGCGGCCATTGCCGCTTCGGCATCCAGCATGCGCCCGCTCAACATCAGGTCCAGCGCCAGCGCCGCCCCGCAGGCACGCGGCAGCCGCTGCGAACCCAGCGAGCCCGGCAGCAGGCCCAGTTTGATCTCCGGCAGCCCCACGCACGCACCCGGCAGTGCCACGCGGTAGTGGCAGGCCAGCGCCAGTTCCAGCCCGCCGCCCAGCGCGGTGCCGTGCAGCGCCGCCACTACCAGCCGCGGGCTGGCCTCGATGCGGGCCAGGATGCGGTTATACGGCCCGGCATCGAAATCCGGCGCGTCGAACTGCGCGATATCCCCGCCGGCAACGAAGGTCCGGCCGGCGCACCAGACCAGCAGGCCGTCCAGCCCGGCGTCCGCTTCAAAGGCAGCCACGCACGCATCCAGCCCCGCCACGGTGGCCACCGAGAGCGCGTTCACCGGCGGATGGCTGATGCACATCAGGCCGATGCGGCCATGCCGGACCAGGCTGACGGGGCCGTGCCTGACGGCCTGGCCCGCGATGCCGGTGTTTCCCATGCTGCCTGCCTTGCTCATCGCGCCTCCTGTGAGGGCTAGTGCTTCAGCGCTTCAAGCCACCTTGGCCGGATACATCGACTCGATCAGTTCGCTGTACTTGTCATTGACCAGCTTGCGCTTGAGCTTCATGGTCGGGGTCAGTTCCTCGTCCTCGGCACCCAGGCGCGTCTCCAGCAGGCGGAACGCCTTGATCTGCTCCACGCGCGCGAACTGCTGGTTCACGCGGTCGATCTCCTGCCCCACCAGTGCGATCACCTCCTTGCTGCGGCACAGCGAGCCGTAGTCGGAGAAATGCACGTCATGCTCCTGCGCCCACTGCTCCACGTTGTCCTGGTCGATCATCACCAGGCAGCTCAGGAAAGGCCGGCGGTCGCCGATCACCACCGCGTCCGTCACGTAGGGGCTGAACTTGAGCTGGTTCTCCCATTCGGAAGGCGTCACGTTCTTGCCGCCGGCCGTGATGATCAGGTCCTTCATGCGGTCGGTGATATAGAAATAGCCATCCGCGTCCACGCGGCCCACGTCGCCGGTGCGCAGCCAGCCGTCCACCATCGTCTCGGCCGTCTTGGCGGGCAGGTTCAGGTAGCCCATGAAGACCTGCGGCCCGCGCACCAGCAGCTCGCCCTCGTGCGAGATCTTTACCTCGGTATGCGGCAAGGCAATGCCGATGCTGCCCGGGCGCATGCGGCCCGGCGGGTTGCAGGTGGCCGCGCCGGTGATCTCGGTCATGCCCCACAGCTCATGCAGCTCGATGCCCAGCGCCATATACCAGCGGATCAGGTCCGGCGAGATCGGCGCGGCGCCGGTCACCGCCAGTTGCACGCGATTCAGGCCCATCATGCGGCGCACATTGCCCAGCACCAGCGTGTCGGCCAGCCACAGCTTGAGGCGCGCGCCTAGGGACAGCCGCCGCGCCTGCCCGGGCCCATGTACGCGTGCCCTGCCGGCCGCCAGCCCCCAGGCGTAGGCGCGGCGCTGCAGGCCGGTAGCCTCGCGCACGGCGATGGTCACGCTGGAATACAGCTTCTCCCACACGCGCGGCACCGCCAGGAAGGCATCCGGCTGGATCTCGCGGATATTGTCGAAAATCGTGTCCGGGTTCTCCACGAAGTTCGCCACCGCACCGCACAGGATCGCGTAATACTCGCCGAAGATCCGTTCCGACACATGGCACAGCGGCAGGAAGGCCATGCGCTCGCCGATGGTAGTGGCCGGCATGAACTCGCGCAGCGTCAGGCAACTGCGCAGCACATTGCGGTGCGACAGCATCGCCCCCTTGGGCCGCCCCGTGGTGCCGGACGTGTACACCAGCACCGCCAGCGCGTCGGCGCTGCCCTCGGCCCGCATGGCCGGCAGCCAGCCCGGCTGCCGCGCGCGCGCCTGCCGGCCCAGTGCCAGCAGCGCGTCAAGGCTCATCACGGCGGCATCATCGAAGCCGGACAGCCCCTCCATGTCGAACACCACCACGCGGCGCAGGCCCGGCAGGCGCTCGCGCACCTCCAGGTATTTGTCGAGCTGCTCCTCGTTCTCCACGAACAGCACCACGGAGCCCGAGTCCTGGCACAGGTATTCCACCTGCGACGGCGCATCGGTGGGGTAGATCCCGTTCACCACCGCGCCGGCCGTGAGCGCGCCCAGGTCGGTCCAGACCCATTCGCGGTTGGTGTTGGACAGCACCGAGACCACCTCGCCCCGCTGCAGGCCCAGCTCCGCCAGCCCCGCGGCCACGTCCGCCACGATCTCGCCCACCTCGCGCCAGCCATAGCTGCGCCAGATGCCAAGATCCTTCTGCCGCATCATCACGGCATCGCCGCGCACCTCCACCGCATGCCAGAACATCTGCGGCACGGTCTGGAACGCGGCTTCGGACAAGGGCTGCATGGTGTGCGCGGCTGGTTTTGCCATGGGCGGTTCTCCGAACGTCCTTAGAGGTTGTTTCAAAATGAAGCGAAGCGGTGCTGGCCAGGGCGGAGCATGAAATCCGGATCGCACTGCACACCGCCTGCCGGGCGCGGCCGCGGACAGTACAAAGCGGTACGGCAAGGCCGCGCAATGACGCCAGGATCTTGTTGAAACAACCGCTAGCGCCAGGTCTTGCGTTTCTTCCAGCGCCGCTCCCCGCGCACGCCGCTATCCTTCATGCCGAGATAGAACTCCTTGATATCGTCCTTTTCGCGCAGCGCCGCGCAGGTATCCTCGGCCACGATGCGGCCGTTCTCCAGCACATAGCCGTAGTCCGCCGCGTTCAGCGCCATATTGGCGTTCTGCTCCACCAGCAGGATGGTGGTGCCGCGCTCGCGGTTGATGCGCACCACGATCTCGAAGATATCCTTGGTCAGCTTGGGCGACAGCCCCAGGCTCGGCTCGTCCAGCAGGATCAGCTCCGGCGCGGCCATCAGCGCGCGCGAGATCGCCAGCATCTGCTGCTGCCCGCCCGACAGCAGCCCGGCATCCTGCGCCGCGCGCTCGCGCAGCACGGGGAAATAGCCGTACACCGCCTCCATGTCGCGCGCCACGCCGTCGCGGTCGCGCCGCGTGTAGGCGCCCATCAGCAGGTTGTCGCGCACGGACAGCAGCGGGAACACCTCCCTGCCCTCCGGCACATGGCTCAGGCCACGCCGCACGATCTGCGCCGGGTCCAGCCCGGCAATGCTCTCGCCCTTGAAGGCGATGCTGCCGCGCGTGGGATCCAGTACACCGGATATGGTCTTCAATATGGTGGTCTTGCCCGCCCCGTTGGCGCCCAGCACGGTGGCGATGCTGCCCGGCGCCACCGCCAGGCTCACCCCGCGGATCGCCTTGACCGGCCCGTAGGCGCTCTCCACATTGGCCAGCGCCAGCACGGGCGCCGCCAGCATGCCGCGCAGCGCGGCGGCGTCGTTGTCGGTAGCGGCCAGCTTCATGCCGCCCTCCGCAGCGAAGCCACATCGTCCACCGTGCCCAGGTAAGCCTCGATCACGCCCGGGTGCGCCTGCACCTCGGCAGGCGTGCCCTGCGCCAGCACCTGGCCCTGGTTCATCGCCAGCACGCGGTCAGACACGCGCGACACCAGGCTCATGTCGTGCTCCACCATCAGCACGGTGATGCCCAGCTCGCTGCGGATATCGCGGATCCACCAGGCCATGTCCTCGGTTTCCTCCACATTCAGCCCGGACGAAGGCTCGTCCAGCAGCAACAGGCGCGGCCCGCTGCACAGCGCGCGCGCCAGCTCCACCACCTTGCGCACGCCGTAAGGCAGCCCCGCCACCAACGCATCGCGGTGCGCCTGCAGGTCCAGCAGCTCGATCATCTCCTCGGCCTTGCGGCGCGCCGCCAGCTCCGAGCGGCGCGCCGCCGACGTGAACAGCAGGTCTGCCCAGAAGCCAGCGGCGCGGTGCGTGTGGTGGCCGATCAGCAGGTTCTGCAGCACCGTGGCGTGCTCGAACAACTCGATGTTCTGGAACGTGCGCGCAATGCCCTGCGCCGCAATCGCGTGCGGCGGCATGCGCGTGAGTGGCTGGCCCTGCCACAGGATTTCCCCGCCGGTGGGCGGATAGATGCGGCTGATCAGGTTGAACACCGTGGTCTTGCCCGCCCCGTTCGGCCCGATCAGCGTAAACACCTCGCCCGCGCGCACGTCGAAGCTCACGCCGTTGAGCGCCAGCACGCCGCCAAAGCGCACGGTCAGGTCGCGCACGCTCAGCAAGGGTTCGGAATGGCTATGCGACATGACGCACCCTCCTTATTTCAGGCGCTCGGAGCGCTGGAACGCCTTCTGCCGCCGGAACATGCCCTGGCGGTAGAACGGAAACAGCTCCAGGTAAGTGCGGATCTTGCACCAGCGCCCGTACAGCCCCATCGGCTCGAACAACACAAAACCCATCAGCACCAGCCCGTACACCAGCGCCTGCAAGCCGCTCGCCTGCGCCACCGCAGGCGGCAGCCAGTCCTTGGCCAGCACGATCAGCTGCGGCATCACGATCAGGAACGCCGCCCCCAGGAACGCGCCGTGCACCGAACCCAGCCCGCCCACCACGACCAGCAACAACAGATCGATGGACTGCCCGATGCCGAACTGCTCCGGCGAGATAAAGCGCAGCTTGTGCGCATACAACGCCCCGGCCAGCCCCACCAGCCCCGCCGACAACGCGAACGACAAGGTCTTGTAGCGCGCCAGGTGAATCCCCATGCTCTGCGCCGAGATCTCCGAATCCCGGATGGCGATGAAGGCCCGCCCGGTCGCGCCGCGCAGCAGGTTCAGCACCCCCAGCGTCGCCAGCAGGCACACCGCCAGCGACAAGTAATAGAACGCCACCGGGCTATCCAGCGTATAACCGGCCACCTCCGGCGCCGCCACCGGCAGCCCCGCGTTGCCCCCGGTCACCCCCTCCCAGCGCGCCATCACCTCCTCCATGATGAAACCGAAGGCCAGCGTGGCAATCGCCAGATAGATGCCCTTCACCCGCAGCGCCGGCAGTCCCACCACCACACCCGTCGCCGCGGACAACACAGCCGACGCCACCAGGGCCGGCACGAACGGCACGCCATGCCCGGTCAGCCACGCCTGCGCATACGCCCCCACGCCCAGGAACGCCGCATGCCCGATCGACAGCAGCCCGGTATAGCCGGCCAGCACCATCAGCCCCAGCCCCGCAATCGCATAGATCAGCACAAAGCCCAGCTGCGCAATCCAGTAACTGCCGGCCCAGGCCGGCGCCACCAGCAAACACGCCAGCAGCAGCACGTACCACAAGGCCTGCCCGGGCTTTCCGGCCAGGCGCAGGTCCTGGCGATAATCGGTCTTGAAGAGGAATCGCATCGCGTCTCTACACCTTCTTGCGCAGGTTCTCGCCAAACAACCCGTTAGGCCTGACCGCCAGCACGATCAGCACCACCACATACGCCGCCACATCCTTGAAGCCCTCCGGCAGGTAAAACCCCGCCAGCGACTCCACCACCCCGATCACCAGCCCGCCCACGATGGCCCCCGGCAGGCTGCCAAAGCCCCCCACCACCGCCGCCGGAAACGCCTTCAGCCCCAGCAAGCCCATGCTGGCATGCACAAACGTGATCGGCGCCAGCAACAACCCCGCCAGCGCCGCCACCGCCGCCGACAAGCCCCACACCAGCCCGTTCAGCCGCCGCACCGGAATGCCCATGTAATAGGCGGCAAGCTGGTTCTGCGAACTCGCCTGCATCGCCACCCCGATCCGGCTATAGCGGAACACCCCGTACAACAACACGCACAAGCCCGCCGTCGCCCCGATCACCGCCACCTGCTCCACGCTCAGCACCAGCGCGCCCGCGCGCCACACCATGCCCTGGTAAGGCACCGGCAACGTATGCGTACCCGCCCCGATGCCCGGCACCATGGTGATTACGCCGCGCATCACATACCCCATGCCAATGGTCAGCATCACCACCGTGAACTGCGGCTGCCCCAGGATCGGCCGGATCGCCAGCCGCTCCACCAGCATCCCGAACCCCGCCATGCCCGCGACCGTCAACGGCACCGCCAGCCACAGCGGCAACCCCATCATGGTCAGCACCACCCCGGCAAACGCGCCCAGCATCATGAACTCGCCCTGGGCAAAGTTCACGGTCTCGGTCGCCTTGTAGATCAGCACGAAACCCAGCGCGATCAGGGCGTAGATACAGCCCAGGGCAATGCCTGAGATGGTCAGTTGCAGGATCTCCAACGTTGTCTCCTGGCTTAGGGGGGGATGCCTCGCGGGCGAAGTGCCGCGCTTTCGCTGGCTGTGCCACCGTAACAAAACTAGTGGGGCGGCTCTTGTGCGGACTGGCTATGCGGAGGTGGGGATTACCCACGGGTGGGCGGTGCTGCGGTGCGGGGGGTGAGCGGTTTTGCTCGCCGGGGTTCGGAAATTTCGGCGGCGGACTTCTGTTGCTTCCGCAAGTTGGCTTACGCAATGGCCGGTACGAGACCCGTCGAGGCGGGTCTCGGGTGGGTTTTGCTGGCGTCAGTACAGGGCCTGTACCCGGTCCACTGCCTGGTCCAGTTGTCGCTTCAGCGGAGACAGCAGCGCATGCAGGCCGCTATTGGCGGCCTGCTCCCCGGCCTGCAACTCCAGCAGGGTCAGGACGGATTCCAGGCCGGCGCTCACGCGCAGGAGGTCGTCGCAGCTTTGCTGGATGGTTTCCTGGGGCCATTGGGCGGTGGGCGTGGGCTGGATTTCCGGCAGCAAGGGGTCGGCTACTAGCCGGGCTTCCCTGGCGGCTTTTCTGGCTTCGGCGGCGGTGCGTGGGCGGCGTTGGCGGGCGGTCATGTCGTGGCTCCATTTTCGAGTGCGCTGATGACTTGTGATGCTGGCACTGGGGAAATGATTGGTCCACGGACGGTCTTACCCATTGCTTGGTGCTTCCGCTTGAGTGGGAACACCGAACATATTGCGCAGGTGTTCTGTGAACGGGAAAGCAAGACGTCGGGGTCGGCCACGTGGCAGCCCTCGCTTGAGAAGCGGTCGTTCCAGAGACGGCCGTGGTTTCGCGGCGGCTATCGGACCGAGACGGCCATGAAGCGCCTTTGGCACTCACGCTCAATCGGTCATTCGGATGGCGGCTTCAGCCAGGCTAACGGACGTCGTCTCCAGCGGCGACGAGTAGTCTCATCGGCCTACCCGCATCCGTCTAGAATGCCCGCGAAAAGACCGTCCGCGCATCTCGGTACTCCTGTAGAAACATTTCCTCCATCCGAATCGCATCAGCGGTGTTTTTTGCTCTGGAAGCTGAACGGCTGACTCATAGGCAGTCTTTCACCTGCTGCTCTGGCTTGAGGGTCGTGAAACGCAGACCCGCCTCGTGCCGATACTCAACCCATGCCCCCGGTCATCGCGGGCAAGAAGCTCCTACGTCAGGCAGGCCGGCGACCCCTCCAAATCGGCATCCATTGGTAACCGTGGACCCAAAGGGCTCTGCATGTCGCTTGTGGCGCCCGCGCCCATGCTGTTCAGGCGTTGCCGGGCACGAACTGGATGACTCAAGTCAACGGGAATCTTAATCTTGCAGCTCCCCGCCTGTTGCCTATTCTTGTCTCACCGTGCTCCATCATTTGGGGGGAGACATGCACAATCTGCTGGCGTCGCTCAGCCAAGAGGTGGACACGCAGTGGAAGAGGCATGACGTGCGCGTCGAGCGCCACTCGCGTGCCTACAAGTGCCGTTGCGGCAACCACGTCTTCTTCCGCAACACGCTATGTCTGGCATGCAACTCGCCCCTGGGCTTCCTGCCGGACGAAGGCCGGCTTGGCGCACTTGAACCGGGCCCCGAACCCGGTACCTGGCGCGAGGAAGGCCGCAAGGAGTTGCTGAAGTTCTGCGCGAACCGTGACTCCCCTGCCGCGTGCAACTGGATGATATATGCGCACAATCCCCAGCCACACTGCATCGCCTGCCGGCTCAACCGCACCATCCCCGACCTCGACGACGCTGACAACGTACTCTACTGGACGAAAATCGAGGTCGCCAAGCGCCGGCTGGTTTCGCAATTGCTCGCGCTGGGCCTGCCAGTGCGATCCAAGGTGGAGGAAGATCCCGAGCACGGCCTGATGTTCGATTTCCTGCGCTCGCCGCCCGGAGGCCCGTGCGTCATGACCGGGCATGCCAGCGGCCTGATCACGCTCAACGTCGAGGAGGCCGATGATGCCAAGCGCGAGCACATCAGGCATGGCCTGCGGGAGCCCTACCGTACGCTGCTGGGGCACTTCCGCCACGAGGTGGGCCACTACTACTGGGACCGGCTGGTCTGGAACACCGGGTGGCTAGAGCCATTCCGGCTGCTCTTTGGCGATGAGCGCGCCAGCTATGCCGAGGCGCTCAAGCGCAACTACGAGCAAGGACCTCCCCCCGATTGGGCCAACGCTTACATCAGCTCATACGCGACGATGCACCCTTGGGAGGACTGGGCCGAAACGTGGGCTCACTACCTGCACGTGGTCGACAGCCTAGGCACGGCGCTAGGCTTCGGCCTGGATGCCGAGGATCTCGATGGAGACATCCAGCCGTTCACGCGAGATGCGCTGTACGCACCCGAAGACCCCGGTGCCGAGCGCTTTCTATCCCTCCTCAACGCGTGGCTCGAGGTAACCATGGTCCTCAACGAGATGGCGCGCAGCATGGGCGAACCGGATTTCTACCCCTTCGTGATGTCCAAGCCGGTCGTGGCCAAGCTGCAGTTCATCAGCATGATCGTCGTCGAAGCCTGCACCAAGCCCGATCTCTGACGCGATAGGGAGCCACAGCATGGACGTCCCAGCAGCCGCAACGGTCTATCTGAAGGATTACGCGCCGCCCAGTTTCCTGATCCCCGAGGTCGAGCTCGACGTAGACTTCGCCGCCGAGGACAATGCGCGTGTACTCGCCCGGATCACGGTCCGCCGCAACCCCAAGGCAGTCGAACCCGAGGCGCCGCTGCGGCTCGATCTTGACGAGCTTGTGGTGGAGTCGGTGGCCCTCGACGGCATCCCGCTCGGCCCGGACCGCTACATGCTCGACGAGCGCCACCTGACCCTGCGGAACGCCCCCGACGCCTTCAGGCTGACGACCGTCAGCCACCTCAACCCCAGCCAGAACACCAAGCTGATGGGGATCTATACCTCCAGCACCGGCTTCTTCAGTCTTTGCGAGGCGGAGGGCTTCCGGCGCATCACACCTTTTCTCGACCGGCCGGACGTGATGGCCCGCTATTCGGTCACGCTGCATGCCGACAAGGCCCGGTATCCCGTGCTGCTGGCCAACGGCAACCTCACCGGCCAAGGCGACGAGGCTGGCGGCCGTCACTGGGCCCGCTGGGAAGACCCCTTTCCCAAGCCCTCTTACCTCTTCGCCGTCGTGGCTGCACGGCTCGACGGCCGCGAGGACAGCTTCACGACCCGCTCAGGCCGCACGGTGCCGCTGCGCTTTTTCGTTGAGCCCGGCAAGCTGGATCAGTGCGAGTTCGCGCTGCAGTCGCTCAAGCACGCGATGAAGTGGGAGGAGGACACCTACGGCCTGGAGATCGATCTTGACCAGTACAACGTCRTCGCGGTGGGGGACTTCAACGCCGGCGCGATGGAGAACAAAGGCCTGAACATTTTCAACACCAAGCTGGTGCTTGCCCGGGCGGACATCTCCACCGACTGGGACTTCAGCTTCATCGATCGCACGGTTGCCCATGAGTACTTCCACAACTGGACCGGCAACCGCGTCACCTGCCGGGACTGGTTCCAGCTTGCGCTCAAGGAGGGGCTGACGGTCTTCCGCGAGCAGCAGTACGCTGGCGACCGATACTCGCGCGCAGTGTCGCGCATCCAGGCTGTGCGCAATCTGCGCGCGGGCCAGTTCCCGGAGGACGCCGGCCCGATGGCGCACCCGGTGAGACCGCGCTCCTACCAGCAGATCAGCAATTTCTATACTGCCACGGTCTACAGCAAGGGGGCAGAGCTGGTGCGCATGATGCGCACGCTGGTTGGCGCGTTAGCCTTCAGCAAAGGCATCGAACTCTACTTCGAACGTCATGATGGGCAAGCGGTCACGACCGATGATCTGGTGAGCGCGATCCAGGATGCAAGCGGTGTGGATCTCGCCCAGTTCAAGCTATGGTACGAGCAGGCCGGTACTCCGCGCCTGTCCATCCGCGACCGCCATGACGCGGCCACGCGTACCTACGAGCTGACCGTGACACAACACTGCCCGCCCACCCCGGGGCAGCCGGTCAAGCAGCCAATGCACATCCCGCTGGCAGTCGGTCTGATCGACGCCGATGGCCAGGAGATGCCACTGCGCCTCGAAGGTGAGGAGACGGCCCAATGCACGAGCCGAGTGCTGTCGCTACGCCAGGAGACGGCGGCATTCCGCTTCCTGGATGTGCCGGCCCGTCCCGTGCCGTCGCTGCTCCGCGACTTTTCCGCGCCTGTGGTTATCGACTACGACTACAGCGATGAGGCGCTACAACATCTTCTGAGCTACGACAGCGATCCGTTCAACCGCTGGGAAGCGGGGCAGCATCTCGCGATGAACTTGCTGCTCGCCGGTGTAGTCGATCATCGCGCCGGCCGGCCAGTGCAATTCCCGGACCACTTGGCCCGTGCCTTCGGCCGCGTGCTTGACGGCGCCGCGCGGAATCCGGCCTTCGCTGCCGAGGCACTCGCGCTGCCGTCCGAAGTAGTGATCGGCGAACAGCTCGATGAGATCGACCCTCAGGCCGTGCACGAGGTGCGGCTGGCGATGCGCAAGTTCCTGGCCGATCGGCTGCGCTCCGAGTTGCGCCGCTCGTACGACAGCTTCGCCACACCCGGTCCCTACAAGCCCGACGCCGCGTCGATCGGTCGCCGCGCGTTGCGCAATCTCTGCCTGGCCATGCTGGTGGACCTCGGCGACGAAGATTCGCACCGAATGTGCCTCGTGCAACTCCAGACCGCCGACAACATGACCGACACAATGGCGGCGCTCACCGCCATCGCCAACTGCGATTGGCCCGAGCGCCGCGATTCACTCGACGCCTTCTACGCCAAGTGGCAGGGCGAGCCGCTGGTGGTAGACAAGTGGCTCGGACTGGAGGCACTGTCCCGCTTACCCGGAACGGTCGCGCGGGTTCGCGAACTGACCGCGCATCCGGTCTTCACACTGAAGAATCCCAATAAGGTCTACGCGCTGCTGGGCAGCTTTGGCGCAAACCAGGCCCAATTCCACGCGGCCGACGGCTGCGGATACGAGCTGATGATCGAGCAAGCGGTGGCGCTTGATGAAATCAATCCGCAGGTGGCCTCCCGTATGGTGCGCAACTTCGAGCGCTACAGGCGCTTCGAGCCGCGGCGTCGCGCGCTGATGCGCGCCGCGCTGGAGGGAGTCGCGGCGACGCCGGGCCTTTCCAAGGAAACCGCCGAAGTCGTTTGCAAAGCACTTGCCTAGCTGGGCCGGCCAGCCGATCGTGGGCGAGTACTCGGCAATCATAGCGCCGGCTGCCAAGGGCTCGCCCCAGCGGGCGCGCGACGCGGCGACGGCTAGCCATGCCCCTCGCCCGCGTCTGATGAGATGTATCACGGCATATTTTGCTTGATTCAGGAACGCCGGGGATGGGCGAGGAAAAATCGCAGCATTTCCACGCTGGCATCCGGCCCTTTTGCGTCAGTGTACGACCCGCCGCTGCCGCCACCGGCCCAGGCATGCCCCGCGCCGTGAATCAGCCAGTATTCCGCATCCACGCCACCAGGCGGCAAGATCCGGTAGCGCGTGTAGGCATGGCCTGCACGGACGGTCTCGCGCTCAGTGTGCTTGTGATCGTGGCCTTGTTCGTACGGCTCGATCAGTCGCGCCCCGTTCGACGCATGCACGGTGTGATCCGCATCGCCGTGGAACACGATCAGTGGACGCACCGGCCGCGCCGGCGGCGCAATGCCGCGCCTGGAAGCGCCCGATCCCTTGCCACCCTTCATGGCCGCCAGCGCCGAAGGCAGGTCATGCGCGCACCCTGTCGGCAGCCCCGAGTGGACGCCAGCTGCGGCAAAAAGGTCCGGATAGCGCTGGATCAGCACCGCCGCCATCGCGCCACCGGCGGACAGCCCCGCAACATAGACTCGATCCGGATCGATGCTGTGGCTGGCCATGACCTCGCGAGTGATGCCCGCGATGATCGACGGCTCGCCCCGGTCGGCTTGCTGGTCGCCAGGGCGAAACCAGTTCCAGCATTTCGACGTGTTGGCATCGGCGGCCTGGATCGGGTACACGACCGCAAAGCCGAGTTTGTCCGCCAGCGCGTTCATGCGCGTGCCGGCGGCAAAGTCATCGGCATCCTGCGTGCAGCCGTGCAGCATGACCACCAAGGGCATCGGCTCCTGCAAATGCCCGGCGGGGATATAGACCTTGTAGGACCGTTGCCCGGCCTGGTTGGCAAAGGTGTGCCGTCTGAAGTGGCCGGGCATTGCAGTCGGTGGCGCGCGGCGCGGCGCGGCGGGTTCCACGGATGGCGCTGTATCGGCCCGGCCCTGTGACGTGTTGTCCGTCAACAAGGATTGCACCACTTGCGCCGGCATCGGTGCTCGCGCTTCGCCTGTGTTGCCGGTTGGCGACTGCCCGCGAAGTGCGCGCTGGATGACGGCAGTGGCCTCCATCGGGCCCGCCGTCTGCAGCAGGTGCATTGCCTCATGCATCGAGGCAAGAAAGGCGTCGTTCATTTTCATGTTGGGGTCTCTGCAGGCCTGGCGAACCAGGCGCGGCGAAATTGCCGCCTACTACCGTATGCGTCCAGCCAATGCCGCCTTGACGGCGGCTGGCGCGTGAAAGGCGCCTAGCACCACGATCGACTCGATCGTCGCCAACGCCAGTTCGGGACTGACATCCGATGCAATGCTCGCCAAACCGAGCACGTGAATGGCCAGTTTCTCGTTGGCCTTCAACGCCGCCTCGAGGTCTTGCTTCGAGAAATGCTGAAGGCCCAGAACCAGCGCCCGCCGTGTTGCCGTTTCCTGAATCGCTTGTGCATGCACGGCGAGCTGGTTGCGAATGGCGGTGCGGATCAGGTCGGTTCGGTTGGAATAGAAGCCTTCCTCCACCAATAGATCGATCTGGCCCAGATCAACCGGACCGAGGTTGATGGTGATTTTCTCTGTCTCGCCCCCCTTTGGTCTGAGCGTCGCGATCTGTGCTGTAGGCTTTTCCATCGTCACTTTTTCTCCTGGTTTGTCATGCGGGGAGGGTTCGGCGGGTTTTCCACGTCACATTTACCATCCTGAAACCATCCCCGTACCATCCATATGGATGGTTATAGTCGTGACGACGGGCTACGTCAAGCGGCGTGACGATCAAGGTTTTCTGGGGGAGCGAGCGATTTATGCGAGCAGCCTATGAGCACGCCCTTCGGTCAAACAACCGAGCCGCCAGGCTGATGCGGCACCCTGTCACGGCATCACTTGCAGCATGGGGCGGACCCGGAGTGCCCGCGTCAACTCATGCAGCTGGCCGTGGATTACTGAGGCATGCAGAACGTCGATTCTGCGATCCGCCTATGCGGTTATCCAGAGTGACCATGCGAGGCGTCGTTGAGCGAAACGCGCCGGGGATGCCTCGGAATGAGAGGTCGAAGAGGGGGGGGACGGTCGCTACGCTGGGGGCCGTAAGAGCCGTTGGTTCGACACCCCAAAGCGCGCAACAGTCTCAATATGCCCCAGGTGTTGCTATGAGGGCCCCAAGCAGTTCTACGTTGATTCGATAGCCGGGAGTAGTCCAATCGTTGGGCGCGGCCTGCCTCCTCTAGGGTGAGCCATGGTGAGCCATGCCTTGGGTGGGAGCGTCAAGCACAGGGGGCATCCGCATGACCCGCTCGCGCCACCTCCAACTAGCCGACGACGACCGTCAATTGCAAGGAGCCGCCATCGAACGGGCGCAGCCGTTAGGCCCCTGGCGTCCTGTATCCTTTCTCCTGCAATGCACTTACAGGAGGCGACAGAAAGCCGTGACGCTACAGCAACTCGAAACGTTCTACTGGATTGTTCAGCTCGACGGTTTTGCGGCGGCAGCCGAGCGACTTTGCGCTACGCAGTCCACCGTCTCCATGCGATTGCGCGAGCTTGAGCGTAGCCTCGGGGTTGAGCTTTTTGACAGGACGCAACGCAAGGCAAGGCTGACGCCGCATGGACGCGAGGTGCTCGACTATGCCGCACGCATCCTGAACCTTTCAGCGGAACTCTCGCATCGCGTTGCGGCGCCGAGCGCAGTGAGTGGCACCGTCCGCATGGGGGTTGCTGAAGTCGTATCCACTACGTGGCTCCCCGCACTGATCAAGGCCATAGCCAGGCAGTATCCGCAAGTGAGGCTGGAAATCGACGAGGCACTCACCAGCGACCTGATGGATGCCCTCACGCAGGGCGAGCTGGATCTGGTGCTGGCTCCCGGGCACACACGCATGCAGGACGTCTCCACAATCCCACTCGGCAAAGTCGAATTCGCCTGGATGGCGAGCCCGGGCCTGAAAATGGCACACAAGACTTATGCGCCGTCGGAGCTTGCGCAATACCCGCTGATCGGTTTGAAGCCCCAGTCTTTCCATAGCGCCGCCATTAACGCCTGGTTTCAGCGTGATCACGCCCATTGCCGCTATCTGGCGCGCTGCAAGAGCATGGGCGTCGCGGCTTCGCTCGCGATGGCCGAAATGGGAATTACCTATTTGCCGATTCCCAATTACCGCCGGCAACTCGACGGTGGGCAACTCGAGATTATCGGAGTCCGAGATCCTTTTGAGCCCGTCGAGTTTGTCGCCGCTGTTTCGCCTGAACACACTTATTCCCTCCCGAGCACGATTGCCGAACTCGCCGGACATATCAGCGATTTTCAGAAGTAAGGGTTTCCACCGTCGGCCGTGTAGAAATCCCTGGGCAAGGCACAAATACGCTTGATAAAGCGCGTTACAACCGACTTTTCCGAATCATTCACCGTTTCTCACCATAAAAACGTGAAGTCCCTCTCTCTCCAGACACATCAAATTTATTGATGTTATAGTGCCTGAAAATATCGCTTGAATTAAACAGTCGAAAATCTATGCTTGAGCAAACCACGACGACCTGACCGCCGCGATTTGCTCAAGCGACGCGGTCGGGGCACCCTCCAGGAGACCGCGATGGACCTCATCGTCGAAAGCAGACGCGATACCGTCACCGCAAATGACCGGGTCGCCGGAAAAATCCCCGTTTCGATCCGCTCTGTCAGCGAGCTCGCCGAAGATATCCGGGCGTTCGAGCTGGCAGACCTATTCGGCATGCCACTACCGGCATTCTCTGCAGGCGCCCATATTGACGTCCATTTGCCGGGCGGGTTGATTCGCCAGTATTCGATTTGCAGCAGCGCGCATGACACCAGCCGCTACGTCATCGCCGTCCTCAGGGAACCAGCGGGGCGAGGCGGTTCCGCCGCGATCCACCAGCTTGCCGCCGGCGACCGCATCACCATTTCCAGGCCGCGTAATCATTTTCCGCTGGCCGATGACGCTTCGCACCATGTATTCGTAGCGGGTGGCATCGGCATTACCCCTATCAAGTCCATGATGTCGGCGGCACTGGCACGGCGCGACACCTTCACGCTGTACTACAGCACCCGGTCCCCACGGCGGACGGCCTTCCTCGACGATCTCTCGCCGCTCGTGCACGCCGGCATCGCCCACATCCACCATGATGGCGGCGATCCCGCCAAAGGCCTCGACCTGAGCGCCGTCCTGCGGGAGCAGCCAGACGGCGCGCACCTCTATTACTGCGGCCCGTCACGCTTCATGGACGCAGTGGAAGCCAATTCTGCGCATTGGCACGCAGGCACCCGGCATTGCGAACGCTTCTCGGCGCCGGCGTCAAAGCCGGCCAGCGTACCTGCTGAGGCAGAGCAACCCTTCGACGTCACGCTTTCACGCTGCGGAAAGACCTTCACCGTGCCGCCCGGCAAGACCATCGTCCAGGTATTGCGGGAAAACGCGGTGGAAGTCGACGTGTCCTGCGAGGAAGGCTACTGCGGGACCTGCATGACGCGCTATCTCGACGGCGATCCCGTTCATCGCGATAGCGTCCTCGACGAGGAGGATCAGCAGGAGTTCGTGATGATCTGCTGCAGCCGCGCTAAGAGCCAGACCCTGACCCTCGACCTCTGAGCCGGCGTGCGCCGCGCTCGTTCGTCATTCCCCCCAAAAAACGTGGAGACAACTGAAATGAGCAAGTTCGAGTACGTGAAGAATTGTTGGTATCCCATCGGTTTCGCGCGGGAATTTCCCGTCCATGAGCTCAAGGGCTTCAAGATCGCCGGCAAGCCAGTCGTCATGTGGCGCACGGACGATGGAGAGGTGGTCGCCTTCGACGATCGCTGCTGTCACAAGCGCTTCCCTCTCTCCCAGAGCAAGCTGCTTGACGATGGCCGGCTCGAATGCGCGTATCACGGCCTCTGCTATGACGCGAGCGGGCAATGCGTGGAGATTCCGTCCCAGCCGGGCAAGATCCCGCCCCAGGCGCGCCTGCATGGGGTGCCGGTGTGCGAGCGGGACGGTGTCGTCTGGGTCTGGCCAGGCGAACAGAAGGCTGCTGCCAACATTGAGCCCCCCCGCACACCGGAGGTCACTGATCCCGGCAAGGTGGGGGTCGGCTCGCCCCAGCCGCTAGAAGTGCCGGCCAACTACCTGCTGCTGATCGAAAACCTGCTCGACATCACGCACTTCTATCCCTTGCACGACGGCAACATCGGCGACAAGGAGAATAGCCTCATTCCCGTGCAACTGCAGGAAGGCATCGACGCGGGCTATGAGTACGTCAAGACGCTCCGCCACGTGCACGGCTACAAGCAGCCACCCTACCTGCGTGAGTGGTTCCACTACGAGGAAGTCGAGCGCCTGCATACGCACTGTATGGTCAGCCCGGGCCTGACGCGTGTCGAGATGCATGTAGCACCTGAGGGCCAACTCGGCACCGAGATGGAACGCGGATACACGCTGCTGCACCTGCACTACCCGGTCGACGAGGAAAACCTCGTCTGGCGCTGGAACGTGTCGTGCACGAAGGGCCATACCACGCTGAGCGACCCAGATATCCCAACTGCGCACAAGGTTGCCGAGATGTTCCCCGCCGTGGTCGCGCAGGACCAGTGGGCACTGGAACGGCAGCAGGCGATGTTCGCCTATCCGGAGGACGATTATTCCGAGCTGTTCCTTAAGACCGACAAGGCCCTGCGCCGCGCGCGCCAGATCCTGATGACCATGCAGCGGGAGGAGCGACTGGAGGAGAAGTCCGTCATCCCGATTCATCCGCTGCCCACCACTGCGGCCGTCGCATAGCGCGCAAGAAATAGCCTACAGAGGCCTCAGACGGGCCCGCAACATTCTGGTGTGGAGACAAATCATGGAAGCACAGGAACTCGCTCTTTCCGGACCGCTGTCACAGAAGACGTGGATGCAGCGCTCGATCAGCTCATGCGTATATCTGTTCGAGCGGCTGATGCCCGACCCGTTTGTCATTGTTATTCTCCTGACAGTGATGACGGCCGCCTGTGCCTCCGCCTTTGYCCCAGGTGGCACCGTCACGAACATTTTGGCCGGCTGGTACAAGGGAATCTTCGGCATCTTCACCTTCGCCTTCCAGATGGTGCTGGTGCTGGTGACAGGCTACGCGCTGGCCAGCGCACCCATGATCAAGCGTGGCCTGCAACGCCTCACAATGCTCGCCACCGGTCCCCTCTCGGCCGTTGCACTGGTCTCGATCGTCGGTGCTTTCGCAACCTTCCTAAATTGGGGCTTCGGGTTGGTGGTCGGCGCCATGCTAGCCAAGGAGGTGGCCAAGCGCGTACGGGTCGACTTTGCCTGGCTCGTCGCTGCTGGCTATACGGCCTGGGTCCTGTGGGCGTTCACCGGCATGTCGAGCTCGATTGCCCTTTCCATTGCCACGCCAGGGAATCCGCTCAATATCGTCGAGCAGCATACGCACGCCGTGGTGCCGCTCTCGCATACGGTCTTCTCCATCTGGAATCTCGCGGCTGGCCTGATTGCGACATTGCTGTTGCCGCTGGTCTTCATGATGATGCGTCCGTCCGACAGCGACATCATCGCCGCCGACCCCAAGGCCATTGAAGCCAGCGAAGCCGCGGCGACTGAGCCGAAGCGCCGCAACGGCTTGGCCGGCCTGCTCGAGCGGTCACGCCTGTGCGCACTGGTCTTCGTCGTGGCGGGCGCTGCCTACCTTGTGCAGCAATGGAGCGCGACCGGTATCCGGCTGGACATCAACACAGTGATCTTCATCTTCCTGCTAGGCGGTCTGTGCCTGCACGGCGGCGCCGGGGCCTATGTTCATGCCGTGACGGAAGCCGCCAAGGTGACCGGCCCCATGCTGCTGCAGTACCCCTTCTACGGCGGCATCATGGGCATCATGCATGCGACCGGGCTGGCGGAAGTCGCGTCGGCATCCTTCATCCGCTTCGCGTCCGGCGACACCCTGCCGTTCTGGAGCTACCTGGGCTCCATTGTCATTACCATCTTCATTCCCAGCGGCGGCGGCCACTGGGCCGTCCAAGGCCCCTTCACTATCCCGGCCGCCCAACAGCTCGGTTCCACCCTGGCCGGCACCTCGATGGCAGTGGCCGCTGGCGAACTGGCGGGCAGCCTGCTTCAACCTTTCTGGGCCATCCCGGTGGTCGCAATCGCTGGCGTCGGAGTGCAGCGGGTGCTCGGCTTCACGCTGGTCAGCTTCATCACCGCCGGGACCTTCTTCGGTCTGCTCTACCTGCTGGTCGTGCCCCACACCGGCGCCTGACGGCAATGTCCGGCGGGCGCATCCCGTCTGCCAGCCCGCTTCCCGACCTTTCACTTCTCCTCCAGACAATGAAAACTCCTGCAAAACCGGCCCTGCCCCTCGAGGGCACCCGCGTCATCGAAATCTGCAACGTGGCTGCGGGTCCCTACTGCGGCATGCTGCTTGCCGACATGGGCGCTGACGTCATCAAGATCGAGCATCCCGAGACGGGCGACACGCTGCGGAGCTGGCCGCCGATCTCGGGGGGCTATAGCGAGAACTTCGCATCGCTGAACCGGAACAAGCGCTCTGTCACCCTGAACCTGAAGGATCCCGACGATGCCGCCCGCGCCCGCGACCTGATCGCTTCGGCCGACCTGCTGATCGAGAACAACCGGCCGGGCGTCATGGATCGCCTTGGTCTCGGCTATGACGCCCTGCGCGGCGGGAGTCCCGGCCTGGTCTACTGCTCGATTTCCGCTTACGGCCAGTCAGGCCCGCGCGCTAGCGAAGGCGGCTTCGACCTGACGCTCCAGGCGATGAGCGGCATCATGAGCGTGACCGGTGAACCCGGCGGCGCGCCGGTGAAATGCGGCGTTCCGATTGCCGACTTCTCCGCCGGACTCTATGCGGCATTCTCTGCAGTATGCGCCTTGCGGCAGGCACAGGCCATTGGCGAGGGCACGCACGTCGATATCTCCATGCTGGGCGCCACCCTTGGCATCGCTGCACTGCAGACCTCCGAGTACTTTGGCAGCCGCAAGGATCCGGTCAAGTTGGGCAGCGCCCATCCACGCAACGCGCCCTACCAGGTGTTCGCCTGCCGCGACGGCTACTTCGGTATGGCGGCCGGCAACAATACCCTGTGGCGGGCAGTGTGCGCCGTCATGGCGCACGAGGAATGGCTGTCCTACGATCGCTTCGCCAATCCGACGCTGCGCGCGCGGCACCAGCGCGAACTGCGCGAGATGCTCGAAGCGGAGTTCGTCCGGGAAGACGCTGCCACCTGGCTGAGCCGGTTCCGGCAAGCGGGCGTGCCCTGCGCACCAATCAATACATATTCCGATGTGCTCGCCGACGCGCAGGTGGAACATATGCAATGGGTGCAGCCCCTCACGCTGCCCAATGGCATCGAAACCAGCACTTTCGCCTCGCCGATCCGCCTGTCCGGGGTCAATCTGCCGATCCGCCGTGGTCCGCCCGCGCTGGGCGAGCACAATGCCGAAGTGCTGGGCTCGGCGGTCCCCTCCAGTGAGGAGATAGCGCAATGAGCGATCTGCTCATCGTCGAACGCGAGGCCGGACATGTCTCGCTCACCTTGAACCGTCCAGACAAGCTCAATGCGCTTTGCCCGGGACTGGTGGAAGCCCTGATCGCCGCGGTCCGGCAGGCACACGACGACGATGCCACGATGATCCGCTTCCAAGGCGCAGGACGGAATTTTTGCGCGGGGTTCGACCTGGGAGACCTCGACCAGCAGACCGATGCCGACTTGCTGCTGCGCCTGGTCAGGATCGAAACGCTGCTGCAGATGGTCGCGTACTCGCCCTGCCTGACCACGGCATATGCGCACGGGCGCAACTTCGGCGCTGGTGTGGACCTGTTTGCCGCATGCAAGCGCCGCTATGCGACGGTCGACTCGCACTTCCGGATGCCCGGTCTGCTGTTCGACCTGGTGCTCGGCTCGCGTCGCTTCGCGGCACTGGTCGGCGCCGAGCCGGCCCGCGAAATCCTGCAGACGGCGCGTGACATTCCTGCCGAAGAGGCAGCACGGATTGGCTTGGTCTCTCGCCTGGCGGGGCAGGCCGACTGGCCGGCCCGGCTGGTCGAGGATGGTGGTGCCTCTCGCGTGCTTTCCTCCCGCGCCCGTACCGCGCTGTACGCCGCGGTGCTGCCTTCAACCGCGGACGCGGACATGGCGGCACTGGTCAGCTCGGCCGCCGAGCCGGGCCTGCGACAGCGCATTGAACACTATCTTGGCCGATAAGGCGATTCAAACTCAGCGAGAAAAGGGAGGAGATGCAATGAAGACCAAAGCCGCAGTCGCATGGGAAGCCGGTGCGCCGCTGGCGATCGAGGAAGTTGACCTCGACGGGCCGCGCGCCGGCGAGGTACTGATCGAAGTGAAGGCGACCGGCATCTGCCATACGGACTATTACACGCTGTCCGGCGCCGACCCTGAAGGCATCTTCCCGGCGATCCTCGGCCACGAGGGCGCTGGCATTGTGGTGGATGTCGGACCCAACGTCACGAGCCTGAAAGCGGGCGACCACGTGATTCCGCTATATACGCCTGAATGCCGCCAGTGCAAGTTCTGCCTGTCACGCAAGACCAACCTGTGCCAGGCGATAAGGCAGACGCAGGGCCGCGGCCTGATGCCGGACGGCACCTCTCGCTTTTCCATCGGCGGCAAGCCTCTATTTCACTACATGGGGACCTCGACCTTCGCCAATCACATCGTTGTGCCGGAAATCGCGGTCGCCAGGGTGCGGCAGGATGCGCCGTTCGACAAGATTTGCTACATCGGCTGCGGCGTGACGACCGGCGTCGGCGCGGTCATCTTTACCGCCAGGGTCGAGGCGGGTGCCAATGTTGTCGTGTTCGGACTCGGGGGAATCGGCCTGRACGTGATCCAGGCCGCGCGCATGGTGGGCGCCGACAAGATTATCGGAGTCGACCTCAATCCCGCTCGTGCAGGCATGGCAAGGCGCTTCGGCATGACGCACTTCGTCAATCCGCGCGATACCGACAACGTCGTCGACCACATCGTGCAACTGACCGACGGCGGCGCCGACTATAGCTTCGAGTGCATCGGCAACACGCGTGTCATGCGCCAGGCGCTGGAGTGCTGTCACAAGGGCTGGGGCAAATCCATCATCATCGGCGTCGCCGAAGCCGGCGCGGAGATCTCGACGCGGCCATTCCAGCTCGTGACTGGGCGTGAATGGAAAGGTTCGGCCTTTGGGGGGGCTCGCGGCCGCACCGACGTACCGAAGATTGTCGACTGGTACATGGAAGGAAAACTCAACATTGACGAGTTGATCACCCATAGCTTCCCGCTGGAGCGCATCAACGAGGGCTTCGACCTCATGAAGCATGGCGAGTCGATCCGGTCCGTGGTGCTGTACTAGGACGCGGCCATGGAACTGATATCTGAACACTGCACCCTGGCGCTGATGCCTTCATGGATGCGAGGGGCTTCGTGAGGGCTTTACGCTCCTGGCCCCGATTCGGTCGCCGCTGGCACACAGCACGGACCCAAATTTCTTCCTACCTCCAACTATCAAGGAGATACACCGTGGCAATCTTCACACATATCGTGGTCGGCACCAATGACCTGGAGCGCTCGCGCGCATTCTACGACGCCGTCCTGAGCCGACTCGGCATCCAGCGTGTCCTAGACTTCGAAACAGCATCGCTATGGGGCACCTTCGGGCCAGAGTTCATGGTCACCAAGCCCGGCAATGGCTTGCCGTCGACCTATGCCAATGGCGGCACAGTAAGCTTTGCTGCACCTAGCCGGGATGCCGTACATGCATTCCACGAGGCCGCACTCAGCCTCGGCGCCAATGATGAAGGCGCGCCGGGCCCGCGCAGCTTTACGCCTACTGCCTATGCGGCATATGTCAGGGACCCCGATGGCAATAAGATCTGTACCTATTGCTTCGAGCCGACTTAAGCGATCAAGATGCCATCGGCCCACCGATGGCATCTGCTCACGCGGTGTGCAGTGTGTTGCATCGACCGATTAAATATGCAGTCGAGGCCGGCCGGCCGCGCTTTGATCATGGCTGTCGCTTGCCAAGCCAAGAGCCATCGCAGGTGGGAAGGCCGGACTTCACAACCTCCCCAAAACCACCCCCAACTCAACCGCCCCAATAGGATGCGAAACGGCAGCAAACGGCGGCTTAGGCCACTCCCACTTGTCCGCCGGAAACAAAGCCCGCATCCCATTGATGTCACAGTGATAAGGCGGCCCTTCGACAACGCCCTCCGCGGCACTCTCGCGCCGCATCTGCATGAACAGCGCGAACAGCTGCCCGCCAGGCCGCAGCCACGCATGAAGCTGCTCGGCGTAGCGAACCCAGTGATCCGGATGCAGCGCGCACAGGCAAGTCTGCTCGTACACCGCATCCACGGGCGCGGGCGGCTGCCACTCCAGTACATCGGCCTGTTCCAGCGTCGCCTTGAGCCCGGTCTGCGCGAGCAGCTCGCCGGTGCGCGCCAGCGCCGCCGGCGCGTAGTCGATGCCGCGCACGCGCACGCCCTGCTCCGCCAGCGCGGCTACTTCCCAGCCGCTGCCGCAGCCGGGCACGATCACGTCCTCGCCGGGACGGATGGCGCCGCTGGCCAGCCATGCCTTGAGCTGCGGGCTGGCCGCGCCGCGGTCCCACGGTGTTTGGCCGGCCTCGAAGCGCGCCTGCCAGAAATCAATCGTCGGTCCTGCCATGTTGTGTCTCCATTCGCTTTGTTATAGCGGCTTGGCTTGGAAAGCCGGCGTGCGAGGATCAGCTGCGCCAGGCCGGCTACCTGCCAGATTCCCTCTCAGCCGCCGCGTGCGCGCCGTGCCTCGTAGGCCTTCAGGCTTGTCAGTGCCATTTCCAGCGTCGGCGCAGGCGTCTGGCCGCGGCGTGCCAGCAGGTCGCCCACGATCTGGTCAGACTCGATGGCCGCGCCGCGTTCGATGTCGCGCAGCATCGAGGCCATCAGCGGCGAGCCTGCGGTAAATAGCGTGGTCTTCGCCTGTTCCAGTGCCGGGGCGCGGGCGGGGTAGCCGTTGGTGGCGGCGATGGCCGCGCATTCGTCGAACAGGGCCGTGATGGTCTCGCGTCCGCGCGGGGCGGCGAGGATGTCGCCAATGGCTGCCCGCATCAGGCAGGTGGACGATGCCAGCGTGGCCAGGAACAGCCACTTTTCCCACATGTCTTGCAGCATGGCTTCGCTGCGCTGTACATCGAAACCGGCGCCGTCGAGCGCCGCGGCCAGGGCCAGCGCGCGGTCGCTGCTGCCGGCGGGGCGCTCGCCGAAGGACAATACATGGAAGGCGGACAGGTGGAGGATCGTGCCTTGTTCGTCCAGCGTGCTGGAGATCATGCAGCGCCCGCCCATCACGCGCCCGGCGCCGAAGCGAGCATCGAGCTTGTCGAGATGCTGCATGCCGTTGAGCATGGGGATGACGACGGTGCCGGGGCCCATGGCGGGCGCGAAGCCGTCCATGGCGCTGTCCAGGTCGTAGGCTTTGCAGCTCAGCAGCACCACGTCATACGGTTGCGTGATCTGTTCGGCCTGCACCAGTGGCGGGTTGGGGAAATGCAGGTCGCCGTGCGGGCTCTTGACCCGCAGGCCATGCTCGGCCAGTTGGGCGGCGCGCCGGGGGCGCACCAGGAATGTCACGTCGCGCCCGGCCTGCAACAGCCGCGCGCCGAAATAGCCGCCAATGGCGCCCGCCCCGACTACCAGAATACGCATCTTCGACTCCCGGGTCCGGCCCGGCGGGAGGCCGGGCGATGCGCCATTGTAGTGTGGGGCCGGCGATGCTGCCGGCGGGCATGCGGTCGCGCAACCCGGAGGGCGGGATTCCTTGTGGCAGGTAGACAGCCGCCCCCTGCCGGCGGCGGCCGGGTAGCTGCGGCGCCACAAGCTATGGCATCATCGCGCCAAACCACTGCACGAGGCGAACGATGAATCCATCGAGCAATCTACCGAGCATTCCACCGAGCGATACGCACAGCAAAGTCATCGGCTACCTGCTGTGGATCTTCGGCTTTACCGGCTCCCATCGCTTCTACTACGGCAAGCCCATCACCGGCACGATCTGGTTCTGCACGCTGGGCCTGCTCGGCATCGGCTGGCTGATCGACGTGTTCCTGATCCCGGGCATGGACCGCGAGGCGGACTACCGCTTCGCCGCCGGCAGGACCGACTACAACGTGGCGTGGATCCTGCTGACCTTCCTCGGCTTCTTCGGCGTGCATCGCATGTATATCGGCAAATGGATCACCGGCCTGATCTACCTGCTCACCGGCGGCCTGTTCCTGATCGGCGTGCTGTATGACTTCTGGACGCTGAACGAGCAGGTTTCGCTGAGGAACAGGACGCCCTGATACGCGCTCAGGGCGGCGACGGTGTGTTTCGCTTCGGCGCGCCTTCGTCGCCTTGGTCGCCCTCGATGCGCAGCCGTGGCAGGAACTGCGGGAATTCGCGCTGCATGAAGTCGATCAGCCCTTCGCGCACGACGCAGCGCAGGTCCCACGCCAGCCCGGAGGAAGCCGCGGTACACAGCACGCGTAGTTGCATCGTCCGCTCCGTGGCATCGGTCACTACCAGATTGAAGAAGCGCTGGTCCCACTCCGGCGCCGCGCGCACGATGCGTTCCAGCTCCTCGCGTAGCGGCGCCAGCGGCATGCCGTAGTCGACGTGGAAGAACACCGACCCCATGATCTCGGCATTGTTGCGGGTCCAGTTCTGGAAGGGCTTCTCGATGAAATACTGCAGCGGGATGATGAGACGGCGGTCGTCCCATATCCGGAGCACGACGTACGTGCCGGTAATCTCCTCCACGCGGCCCCACTCGCCTTCGACGATGAGCACGTCGTCGAGCCGGATAGGCTGCGTCAGGGCGAGCTGCAGACCGGCGATCAGGTTGCTGAACACGGGCTTGGCGGCAAAGCCGGCGATCAGGCCCAGCACGCCTGCCGAGGCCAACAGGCTGGCGCCCACCTGCCGCGCCCCGGGAAAGGTCATGAGCACCATCGCCGCACCCATCACCACCACCAGCGTCATCGCGGTGCGCGAGAGCACGCGTGTCTGCGTGTGAATGCGGCGCGCATTCATGTTGTCCTGCACGTCCACCGGGTGTGTGTCCAGGATACCCTGCGCAATGCCGGCAATGATGCGCGCCACGAGCCAGGTGGCCGCGGCGATCATCAACAGGCCATTGAAATGGCGCACGCTGCCGATCCAGGGCAGATCATCCGACGCGGCCTGCCAGACCGCCTGCAAGGCCAGCAAGGGCAAGACCACTGTCGACGGCGCGCGCGCCTTCTTCACGATCGCATGCAGCACCGGGGCCGGCCGGGTAATGCGCAAGAGCAGCAGCCCGCCGAGGCGATGCGCCAGCAGCGCGACGGCGACGGCGATCAGGGCCGCCGCCCATGTGCCGAACCAGGGGTGGGCGAGGAGGATTGCCATGTTCATCGGTCGGTCGTCCTATGTCATCGCGGCTTGCGCGATTATGCAAGGAACGACACGCAGACGGGACGGAAGTTTCACCGCCCGCGGGCGAGGCGCCGCGGCCACATGGAGCCGCGCGCTGGGATTTCCGGCAAGCCCTTGCCATGTCATCATCCTGTTCGGCGAATTCATGGGCTGATAGCGTCTGGAAGAGTCAGGAAGTTTCAGGAAGTTTCAGGAGGAGAACATGAAAAAATCGGGTTCGACCGAGGGGCTGCCGGCATCCGGGCTGATCGACAACAGAATCGCCGAGCTCGCGGACTGGCGCGGGGCGACGCTGAGCAGGATGCGCAAGCTCATCAAAGAGGCTGATCCGGACGTCGTGGAGGAGTGGAAGTGGATGGGCACTCCCGTATGGTCGCACGACGGGATCATCTGCACCGGCGAGTCTTACAAGGCAAAGGTGAAGCTGACTTTCGCCAAGGGCGCTGCGCTGGAGGACCCGGCCAGGCTCTTCAACTCAAGCCTCGACGGGAACGTCAGGCGCGCGATTGACATCCTCGAGGCAGACGAGATCGACGCGGACGCGTTCAGGGCGCTTGTCCGTGCCGCGGTCGCGCTCAATACGTCCGCTCGAAAGGCAGGCCCAAGGCGCGCGAAGTAGGCTACGGGATCGGCGTCCGCCCTGGAGCAGGACTCGCAGCCTGAGCCGCACGCGGCGGCCCTCCGGCCACATCCACCCATTGACGCCTTCTCCAAGAACCGATAAACACCATCGGTCACCGTCTGCCTGGCCCGAGCCCCCGCGCATGCCCCGCCCTTCGCTAATCCCGCCCATCAGCACCCTCTACAGCCGCATCAAGATGCAGCATCTGCGCCTGCTGCTGGCGATCGAGGAGCGCGGTTCGCTGCGGCAGGCGGCGGAGGCGGTGATGCTGACCCAGCCGGCGGTCAGCAAGATGCTGCAGGACATGGAATCGATGCTGGGCGTGTCGTTGTTCGAGCGCCATGCGCGCGGTTTGCGGCCGACGCGGTTTGGCCTGGCGGCGACGCAGTTCGCGCGGCTGGTGTTCGCGGATATGGCAGGCCTGCGTGATGAGCTGGCGGCRCTGGAATCGGGAAAGGTGGGCCGGGTGCGCGTGGGTGCGGTGATGGCGCCGACGCCGGTGCTGCTGGCCAACGTGATCCGCAGCCTGAACCGCGAGCATCCCAGGCTGGAGGTGGTGGTGCAGGTGGAAACCAGCGATCTGCTGGTGCCGCTGCTGGAGCGCGACCAGCTCGACATCGTGCTGGGCCGGGTGCCGGAGGGCTGGGACAGTAGCGGCCTGGAGTTCGAGCAACTGGGCGAGGAGAGCCTGGCGATCGTCGTCGGGCCCTTGCATCCGCTGCTCGGGCGCCGCAAGCCGGGTTTCGAGGAGCTGGCGACGTTTCCGTGGATCATGCAGCCGCGCCCGAGCCCCATGCGGGCGCTGATCGACCGTTCGTTCGAGGACGCGGGCGTGGCGCCGCCGCCCTCGACCATCGAGACGGCGGCGGTGCTAATGACGACTTCCCTGCTCGCGGACAGCGAGCTGATTGCCGTGCTGCCGGCCTCGGTGGCGGCGTTCTACGCGGGGCTGGGCGCGCTGGCCGTGCTGCCGTTGCCGCTGCCGCGCAAGCTGGGGCCCTACGGCATCGTGACGCGGCGGGGCCGGCCGCCTACCGCGTCGATGAGCCTGCTGATCGACGCGCTGCGCGCCAGGCCGGCCTAGCGCGGGCTTCGCAAGGCCCGGCTCGCGGGCCTTGCGGGCTGCGCTTAGGCGGGCCGGGGCGCCGGCCGGCCGTCCACCAGCCGGCTCAGTTGCAGCGGATTGTCCTCGCGCAAGGCGGCGGGCAGCAGCCCCGCGGGCATGTCCTGGTAGCACACCGGGCGCAGGAAGCGCGCGATGGCCAGGCTGCCCACCGAGGTGGAGCGGCCGCCATCGGAGGTGGCCGGATACGGACCGCCGTGCACCATGGCATGCCCGACTTCCACCCCGGTGCCGAAACCGTTGACGAGGATGCGCCCCACCCTGCGTTCCAGCGCGGGCAGGATGGCGCGGGCCGCATCGTGGTCGGCGTCGTCGATATGCAGCGCGGCGGTCAGCTGGCCTTCGATGACTTCCACGACATGGCGCATGGCGTCCAGGTCGGGGCAGCGCACGATTAGCCCGGCCGCGCCGAAGATCTCCGCGCGCAAGGCCTCATCGGCAAGGAACGCCTCGGCGGTGGTGGAGAACAGCGCCGCCGAGCCCTGCTGTGCGTCGCCGGCGCGGCCGCGCGCCTGCGCGCTGACCTGCGGGTGCGCGGCCAGCTTGTCCACGCCGGTGCAGTAGGCGCGCTGGATGCCTGGTGTCAGCATGGTCGCCGGCGCGGTCTGCTCGATGCTCTGCGCCGCCGCAGCGATGAAGCGCCCCAGGTCCGGGCCGTCGACAGCCAGCACCAGGCCGGGATTGGTGCAGAACTGGCCGGCGCCCAGCGTGAGCGATGCCGCGAACGCGGTACCGATGGCCTCGGCGCGGTTGGCCAGCGCGTGCGGGAACAGCAGCACCGGGTTGATGCTGCTCATTTCCGCATAGACGGGAATGACCTCCGGGCGTGCGGCCGCCAGCGCMATCAGCGCCRYGCCGCCSGCGCGCGAGCCGGTGAAGCCSACSGCCTTGATGCGGTGATCGCTGACCAGGCCCTGCCCGACCTGCAGGCCGCTATCGAACTGCAGCGAGAAGGTGCCTTCGGGCAGCCCCAGGTCGCGCACGGCTTTCTGGATGGCGCGGCCGACCAGCTCCGAGGTGCCGGGATGCGCGGGGTGGGCCTTGGCGATCACCGGGCAACCGGCCGCCAGTGCCGAGGCGGTGTCGCCACCCGCCACGGAAAACGCCAGCGGGAAATTGCTGGCGCCAAACACCGCCACCGGCCCCAGCGCGACCTGGCGCATGCGCAGGTCCGCGCGCGGCAGTGGCTTGCGTTCGGGCAGGGCCGGGTCCACGCGCACGCCGAGGAAGTCTCCTTGCCGCACCAGGTCCGCGAACAGCCGCAGCTGGCCCACGGTGCGCCCGCGTTCGCCTTCGATGCGCGCGCGCGGCAGGCCGCTTTCGCTCGCGCAGCGGTCGACCAGCGCATCGCCCAGCTCAAGGATGTTGGCAGCGATCGCTTCGAGAAAGGCCGCGCGCTTGTCGAGACTGGTTTCGCGGTAGGCGTCGAAGGCCTGCTCGGCCAGCGCGCAGGCCTGGGCCAGCTGGGCAGCGCTGGCGCCGCCGAAGGCCGGCGCCAGCTTGGCGCCGGAGGCCGCGTCGATCGCAACGATTTCGCCGTCGGTGCCGCGCACCGACTGGCTGCCGATCAATAGTTCGCCTTGGATTTGCATGTCTATTCCTGTTGACTGAGGTCTGGCCCCGCCGGGGCCAGTGGTTCCGTTCCGGTCCGGCCTGGTGCGCCGCTGGCGCTCAACGGCCCCAGCGCAGCACCATCGGATCCAGCCGGCGCGCAATCTGCAGCAGGCCCGCGCGGGTCGCCGGGTGCATCGGCTGGAGCGGATGGCGCACCGCGTCCGAGGCGATCACCCCGCCCTCTTTCATCAGCACCTTGCTGGTTGCCAGCCAGCCCTGGCGGTTCTCGTAATTGATGAGTGGCAGCCATTGCTGGTAGTGGCGCGCGGCGCCCTCGGTGTCGCCGGCCTGGTAGGCATCGACGATCAGGCGGATGCCATCGGGGAAGCCCGCGCCCGTCATCGCGCCGGTGGCGCCGGCGTCGAGATCGGCCATCAGCGTGATGGCTTCCTCGCCGTCCCACGGGCCGACGATGGCAGCGCCGCCCAGTTCGATCAGCTCGCGCAGCTTGGCCGCGGCCTGCGGCACTTCGATCTTGAAATACGACACATTGGCGAGTTCCCTGGCCATGCGCGCGAGGAAGGGCGCGGACAGCGTGGTGCCGCTGACCGGAGCGTCCTGGATCATGATCGGGATCTCGATGGCGTCGGACACCGTGGCGAAGAACTCGTAGATGGCGCGTTCGGGCATGCGGATGGTGGCGCCGTGATACGGCGGCATCACCATCACCATGGCGGCGCCCGCATCCTGCGCGGCACGGCTGCGTTCGGCGCAGATGCGCGAGCTGAAGTGCGTGGTGGTGACGATCACCGGCACGCGGCCCTCCACGTGGTCGAGCACCGCCGTCATCAGCGTGTTGCGCTCGTCGTCGGTCAGCACGAACTGCTCCGAGAAGTTGGCCAGGATGCAGATGCCGTTGGAGCCGGCATCGATCATGAAATCGATGCAACGGCGCTGGCCGTCCAGGTCAAGGCCGCCCTGCTCGTCGAAGATGGTCGGCGCTACCGGGAATACGCCGCGGTAGATGGCGGGCTTGATCATGTCTGTCTCCTTGTTGTGCGGGGGTCGCCGGCGGGGGGAATGCCGGCCGGTCGCTGCACGCAATATAAGAGCGTCCGGCACACCATGTATATTGAAACCTTTCCATCTGGTGATCGCTTTTACGACTCACCCCGCCGGCCAGACCGAACCCGACCCGGGCCCAGGCGGGGCGTCTTCCTTGAGGAGGCCCCGTTTGCGCCCGCCTGCGCACACCCATGAGAGCCACCCTCGACGTACTGATGTCGCGCCTGCGCATGAAACAGCTGCAACTGCTGATCGCGCTGGACGACCATAAATCGCTGCACCAGGCCGCATCGGCCATGGCCATGACGCAGTCGGCCGCCAGCAAGGCCCTGCAGGAGCTGGAAAACATGCTGGATGCACCGCTTTTCGAGCGGACCCACACCGGCATGCAGCCCAACCCGTTCGGCTATTGCGTGATCCGCTATGCGCGGCTGCTTGCCACCGACCTGACCGCGCTCTGCCAGGACATGGCGGAAATCCGTTCCGGCACGGCGGGGCGGCTTGCCGTCGGGGTCATCATGGGCGCGGTGACCGGCGTCCTGGTGCCGGCGCTGGCGACCTTGCAGGCAGACCAGCCCAACCTGTCGATCGAAATCGTGGAGGACACCAGCCTGCGCATGCTGAGCCTGCTGGACGATGGCCGGCTGGACCTGGTCATCGGCCGCGCGCTGGTGAGCGACCAGCCCGCCCGGTATCACTACGAGCCGCTGGACGACGAGCCGATGTCGGTGGTGGTCGGCCATGCCCATGCGGCCCCGCGCGCCAGCGAACTCGCCTTTGCGGATCTGGCCGCCTACCGCTGGATTGTCTATCCGTCCCAGATGCCGATGCATGCCCTGCTCCTGCGCGAGCTGGACCTTGCCGGCATTGGCATGCCGCCCAATGCCATCACCACCGCCTCCACGCTGGTCACCGTGGCCTTGCTCCAGGGCAGCGCCAGGCTGGTGTCGCTGCTCCCGACCAGCGTGGCGCAGCCATATGCGCGCCAGAAGATGCTGCGGATCCTGCCGGTGAAGATGCAGTCCCGGCACGAAACCTTCGGCATCGTCACGCGGCGCGGCGGCACGCTCTCGGCGGCTGCCAGGCGGTTGATCGTGGCGCTGCGCGCCGGCAAGCCCGGGGCGGCCGGGCCGGGCCAAGGTGAGCCGACGTATTCCTCCAGGTAATCGCCCATTAATAAAACATCAGTAGTGGCGAATCACTGACGGCCCTATAGTGGCCTCACCGGCACCGAGACCGGCAGACAACAGGACGGAGACAAGCATGAACAAATGGATCGCCGGCACCTTTGCCGGCCTGGCGACGCTTGCCGCCGCGACAGCGGCCGGCGCCTATGCACAGGACTCCCGGCCCGTGCGGCTGATGGTCGGCGCGGCGCCGGGCGGCGGCACCGACGTCATGGCCCGCATCGTCTCCGAAAAACTGGCCGCCATCATCAGGCAGCCCGTGGTGGTCGACAACCGGCCCGGCGCCTCCAACACCATCGCCGCGGACATCACCGCCAAGGCCGCGCCCGACGGCAACACGCTGCTGATGGGCGTGGTGACCTCGCAGGCTATCGCGCCGCACCTGCTCAAGCTGCAGTTCAATCCGCTCAAGGATCTGGTGCCGGTGGCCATGGTGTCGTCCGTGCCCAATGTGCTGGTGGTCAACAACCAGGTGCCGGCGCGCGACGTCAGGTCGCTGGTGGCGGCGATCCAGGCCAGCCCGGACAAGTACCGCTACAGCTCCTCCGGCGTCGGCAGTACCCAGCACCTCGCCGGCGCCGCCTTCGCGCGGCAGATCAACGGCAAGTTGCTGCACGTGCCGTACAAGAGCAGCAGCAGCGCGCTGGTGGACCTGATGGGCGGCCAGGTCGACATGAGTTTCGAGACCATGCCCTCCGTCATCAACCACATCAAGGCCGGCAAGCTGCGCGCCCTGGCGGTGACGGCCGAGCAGCGCTCGGCGCTGTTGCYGGGCGTGCCCACGCTGGCCGAAGCCGGTGTGCCGAACATCCAGATGAATGCCTGGTACGGCATCTATGCGCCGGCCGGCACCCCGCCCGCCACCTTGCAGAAGCTGGGCGCGGCACTGGCCACCATACTCAAGGATCCCGACACCGTCCGGCGCCTCAACGATGTCGGGGCCCAGCCCGGCACGCTGGATGCGGCGCAGTTCGATGCATTCTCGCGTGCCGAGTACGCGCGCTACGGCAAGCTGATTTCCGAACTCGGTGTCAAGCTCGACTAAACCCTCTTGCATCTTCCTGCATCCATACGACATGACTCCACGCCCAAGAATCGCCATGGTGCTCGGCGACCCCGCCGGCATCGGCCCCGAGCTGATCGCGAAGCTGCTTGCCGACCCCGCCGCCAGGCAGGCCGACATCCTGTTGATTGCCGACCGCGATGAATGGCGCCACGGCATGCAGGTAGCCGGCATCAATCCCGATGTGCGCGAAACCGATGCGCCCGCCTTTGCTGGCAACGATGCCGACGGCGCCCCGCGCCTTTACCACTGGCAGCCCGAAGGCAAGCCGGCCTACCCGCGTGGCGCCGCCAGCGCCGAGGGCGGCCGCTACAGCCTCGGCACGCTGGCTATCGCGCTGGCACTGGCGCAGTCCGGCCAGGCCGACGCGATCCTGTTCGGGCCGCTCAACAAGAGCTCGCTGCATGCCGCGGGCATGGGCCACAACGATGAATTGCACTGGTTCGCGGAGAAGCTCGGCTACCACGGCGCCTTCTGCGAGTTCAATGTGCTCGACGGGCTGTGGACATCGCGCGTGACATCGCACGTGGCCCTCAAGGATGTGCCCGCGATGATCACCCGCGACAGCGTGGGCGCCGCCATCGGCCTGATCGACAAGGCCTTGCGCGACGCCGGCATTGCGCGGCCGCGCATCGGCGTCTGCGGCCTCAATCCGCATAACGGCGACAACGGCGCCTTTGGCCGCGAGGAGATCGATTTCATCGCCCCGGCCATCGCCGCCGCGCAGGCCAGCGGCATGGCGGTGGACGGCCCCTTCCCGGCCGACACCATCTTCCTCAAGGTGCAAGGCGGCGCGGCCGAGCGGCAGTTCGACGCCATCGTCACCATGTATCACGACCAGGGCCAGATCGGCATCAAGCTGATGGGCTTCTCGCGCGGCGTCACCGTGCAGGGCGGCCTGCCGGTGCCGATCACCACGCCGGCCCACGGCACCGCCTTCGATATCACGCAGCAGGGCCGCGCGAACCTGGGCGCCACGCTGCAGGCATTCCACCTGGCCTGCCAGATGGGGGCGCAGCGCCGTGCCGCTGGCTAGGCGCGGCGGGCACGCTCCTTAGCGGGCGGGCGCCGCGCCGGCGCCGCATCGACGCAAGACATGACAAAGACGGCCCTCGATCCGGCCGGGGATGCGTGCGCGTGTACCTGTCAGGAGCGGACCCCGCGCATCCGGATCCGCGGCCGGAGCCTGAACCTGAAGCCTGAACCTGAACCTGAACCCGAACCCATCAGCACCAAAGAAGGAGCCACATCATGAAGATCACCAATGTCCGCGCCCGCGTCTTCGAATGGAAGGGCAAGACCGTGCCGCCGCAGGCGCACTTCTGCACCAATGCCACCGACATCCTGTTCGAGCGCGGCGATGCGATGGGCTCGTTCCGCTTCCACGGCTGGCTGGTGGTGGAGGTGGAGACCGATACCGGACTGGTTGGCATCGGCAACTGCGCACTCGCGCCGCGCGTGGCCAAGCAGATCGTGGACCAGTACCTGGCGCCCATCGTGATTGGCCAGGATCCGTTCGACAACGAATACCTGTGGCAGAAGATGTACCGGCGCACGCACGCGTGGGGCCGCAAGGGTATCGGCATGGCGGCGATCTCGGCGGTGGACATCGCGCTGTGGGACCTGATGGGCAAGGCGGTCGGCAAGCCTGTGTTCAAGCTGCTGGGCGGGCGCACCAAGGAAGCCATCTGGTGCTACGCCTCCAAGCTCTACAACAACGATGACCGCGACGCCTTCCTCGGCGAGGCGCAGCGCTACCTGGACCAGGGCTTCACGGCCATGAAGATGCGCTTCGGCTACGGCCCCAAGGATGGCGCCGCCGGCATGCAGAAGAACCTGGAGCAAGTGCGCCTGCTGCGCGAACTGGTGGGCGACAAGGTTGACATCATGCTGGAGTGCTACATGGGCTGGACGCTCGAGTACGCGCGCCGCATGCTGCCGCGCCTGGCCGAGTTCAACCCGCGCTGGCTGGAGGAGCCGGTCATCGCCGACGACATCGAAGGCTACGCCGAGCTGAAGAAAATGAGCCCCTTCCCCATCTCCGGCGGCGAGCACGAGTTCACCTCGTACGGCTTCAAGGACCTGCTGGAACGCCGCGCGGTGGACGTGATCCAGTACGACACCAACCGCGTGGGCGGCATCACGGCGGCACAGAAAATCAACGCCATGGCCGAGGCGTGGTCGGTGCCGGTCATCCCGCATGCCGGGCAGATGCACAACTACCACCTGACCATGGCCTCGACCGCTTCGCCGATGGCGGAATTCTTCCCGGTGCACGACGTGGAAGTCGGCAACGAGCTGTTCTACTACATCTTCAAGGGCGAACCCGCTCCCGACAGGGGCTACCTGCAGCTCGACGACAACCTGCCGGGCCTGGGGCTGACGCTCAACGAGGCCGGCTTCGGCGAGTTCGAGATCATCGGGTAAGGCTCCGCCGCCACTCAGCAGATAGCGTGAGGCACGGCCGCTTGCTGCCTCACGCGATATACGAGACCTTGGGCAGCGGGAAGGTCTCCCGTACCAGTGCCGCGCGCCGGGTCACCTTGTCGCAGGACAGTTCCAGGTGCTCGCGCAACAGATCGGCCGCTTTCTGCGGCGCGCCGTCGGCAGCGGCCTGCAGCACGGCGATGTGCTCGGACATGAACGGGTCGGCGTCCGGCATCGGCATGGCTACGCCCAGCACGTGCTTGCTCAGCGTGAGAATGCAGCGCGTGCGCTGTAGGCTGCTCAGCAGTTCCTTGTTGGGGCACTGGGACAGTAGCTGCACGTGCAGGTCGTGCTCGAGCTTGTCCATGGCGGTGCGGTTGACCTGCGGGTAGACGCGCTGCACCTTGTTCAGCTCCGCGATCATGGCCTGGATCTCGGCATTGTCGGCATGCCCGATGGCCCCGCGCAGCGCGGCGGGCTCCACCAGCGAGCGCAGTTCGTAGAGATCGTGGATGCGCTGCGCGTCCAGCGGGGTGATGACCCAGCGCAGGCGTTCGTCCTTTTCCAGGATGCCCAGGCTTTCCAGGCGCAGCAGCACGTCGCGCACCACGGTCCGGCCGACGTTGAAATGGCGGGCCAGCTCCACTTCGTTGACGCGGTAGCGGCCAAACACCGAGAGGTGCACCAGGTCGCGCTCCACCTCGTCGTAGATCAGTTCCCAGCCCAGCGTCTTGCGCGCGACATCGGGCGCGCTCTCCACGCCCAGCATCGCCGGGTCCAGGGCGATGCGCCGGGGTGCCGTGCCGGCGGGCCCGGCCACGAAGCCGCGGCCTTCGAAACGACTGACCAGCCCGTCGGCCTCCAGCTCGCGCAGCGCCTGGCGCACCGGCGAGCGCGTGGAGCGCAGTATCTCCGCGAGGTGTCCTTCGAGCAACACGGTGCCTTGCGCCAGCGTCCCCTCCACGATRGCCTTGCGCAGCAGTTCGACCATGACGGCATAGATCGGCGCATGCCTAAACCCGTCCTCGGTGTCCTGCGTGGGCGCGAAGGGGGCGGCGCGTTTGTCTTGGCGCGTTGCCGTCGATGGACTCGGCACGTTGTCTCCGGTTCTGTAGCTGGTATGGATGGTTCGGCGCGCTCATGTCCGCAAGAACACCTGCATGAGCACCTGCAAGAACACCTGCATGAGCACTGCCTGTGCGCCAGGCATAAGTATCGGCTATCTGGCTGGCGCCCAGTATCAGGCTGCACACGGAGAGATGATACACGGGTAAGCCCGAATATTGACCATTGCCGGCAATCGTCATATATTGGGACCCATGCCGGATCGCCAACGCGGATCCGAACCCGCAAAGAACGAGAGACAGGGCGCCGGGCAAACCGGCGTCACCAACAAAAGAGCGCATCCCCGATGGACTACCAGTTCGATTTCAGCTTCCTGTCCGCCAACTGGCGCGACCTGCTCGACGGGGTCTGGCTGACCTTGCGCATGTCGGTCGCCACCATCGTGTTCGGCTTTGTGCTGGGGACGGCGCTGGCGGTGGTGCGCACCGAGGGCCCGGCCTGGGCGCGCCGCTGCGTGACGGCCTATGTGGATGTGATTCGCAATACGCCGCTGGTGATCCAGGCCTTCTGGCTGTTCTTCGGGCTGGCGGCGGTGCATGTGCGCGTGCCGGCCATGGTGGCGGCGGTCCTGGCGCTGGTGGTCAATGTGTCGGCCTACACCACGGAGATCGTGCGCGCGGGGATCGAGTCGGTACCGCGCGGGCAGCTGGAGGCGGCCTCGTGCCTGGGGCTATCGCGCTGGCAGATGATGCGCCTGGTGGTACTGCCGCAGGCGGTGGAGCGCATGTACCCGGCGCTGATCAGCCAGTTCGTGCTGATGATGCTGGCTACCTCGATCATGTCGCAGATCTCGGCCGAAGAGCTCACCGCGGCGGGCTATCGCATCCAGTCGGAGACCTTCCGCGGCTTCGAGATCTACATCGTCATCGCGGTGGTGTACCTGGCGCTGTCGTGGCTGCTGCGGCTGTCGATGGCCGGCGTGGGCGCCGTGGCCTTCACGCGCCGCCGGCGCCTGAAGACACCGCTCTGATCCTCCCCTTCCCCCTTCCCTCTTCCTTCTTCCCCTTCTACTTTCGACGCGGAGCCAAGCATCATGTCCAGCCTTTCCCTGGATCAAGTCTTGTTCATCCTGCGCGGCGCGGGCTGGACCTTGCTGCTGTCCGCCATGGGCTTTTTCGGTGGCGCGCTGGTCGGCCTGCCGCTGGCTCTCGCGCGCAGCCGCGGCGGGCGCGTGCTGCGCACCGTGACGGGTGCCTTCGTGCAGCTCGTGCAGGGCGTGCCGCTGCCGGTGATCATGTTCGTGGTGTACTTCGGCATCAGCGTGGGCGGCTTTGACCTGCCCGCGCTGGTGGCCGCCGGCATCGCCATGACGGCATATTCCAGCGCCTACCTGGCCGAGATCTGGAAGGGCTGCATCCAGGCCGTGCCACGCACCCAGTGGGAAGCCGCCGAGTGCCTGGCGCTCACGCCGCTGCAACGCGTGGTGTACGTGATCCTGCCGCAGGCCGCGCGCATCGCGGTGGCACCGACGGTGGGCTTCCTGGTGCAGATCGTGAAGAACTCTTCGTACGCGGTGGTGATCGGCTTCTTCGACCTGACCTACTCGGCACGGGTGGTGAACAACTCCACCTTCGAGCCCTTCGTGGTGTTCTCGATCGCGGCCGCCCTCTACTTCGCCATCTGCTATCCGCTGTCGTCGCTGTCGTACCGGCTGGAGCGCCGCTTCAAGCGGGTGTGAGCCTGCGAGGACCAAAGAAATCATGGAGACAAGCATGGAAGATATCGTCCGCTTCGACAAGGTGAGCAAATCCTTCGGGCAGGTGGAGATCCTCAAGGGCGTAAGTTTCTCGGTGCGCGCCGGGGAGGTGGTGGCGCTGATCGGCCGCAGCGGTTCGGGCAAGAGCACTGCCCTGCGCTGCATCAACGGGCTGGAGCGCGTGAGCGGTGGCGCGCTGCATGTATGCGGGCACGCCATGCACGACGGCGATGTGCCGCTGGGCGAGCTGCGCAAGGAAGTCGGCATCGTCTTCCAGAGCTACAACCTGTTCCCGCATCTCACCGTGGAAGAGAACGTCATGCTGGCGCCGCGCAAGGTCAAGGGCGTGGGCAAGAAAGAAGCGCGCGAACTGGCCATGCACGTGCTCAAGCAAGTGGGCATGGAAGAGCGCGCCAGCTACTACCCGGAGCAACTGTCCGGCGGACAGCAGCAGCGCGTGGCGATTGCCCGTTCGCTGGCGATGCAGCCGCGCCTGATGCTGTTCGACGAAGTCACCTCGGCGCTGGACCCTGAACTCACCGGCGAGGTGCTCAAGGTGATCGAGCGCCTGGCGCAAGACGGCATGACCATGGTGCTGGTCACGCACGAGATGGCCTTCGCACGGTCGGTGGCAGACCAGATCATGTTCATGCACCAGGGCATCGTCTGGGAAGGCGGCAGCGGCAAGCTGCTGGACCAGCCCGCCACGCCGGAACTCAAGCAGTTTGTCGGCAACGGCCTCTGATTCCCGCTTCGCAGAGCCCGAGCCTTTCAACGAAAACCACACGGAGACACCCCATGCACATCAACCGCCGCCTTCTCGGCTCGTTCGCCGCCCTGCTGCTCGCGGGCGCATCGGCCAGCGCCTGGTCCGATACGCTCGACACCATCAAGCAACGCAAGAAGATCCTGGTTGCCGTGGATATCGGCGCCCCGCCCTACGGCATGCTCGACAGCCAGGCCAAGCAAAGCGGCTCGGACGTGGACACGGCCCGCCTGCTGGCCAAGGACCTCGGCGTGGAACTGGAGATCGTGCCCGTGACCGGCCCCAACCGCGTGCCCTACCTGCTGACCAAGAAGGCCGACGTGGTGCTGGCCTCGTTCTCGGTAACGGACGAGCGCAAGAAGGTCATCGACTTCTCCGAACCCTACGGCGTGGTGCCGGTGGTGGTGGGCGGCCCGGCGCAAGCCAAGCTGAAATCGTTCCCCGAGCTGTCCGGCAAGACCATCGCGGTCACGCGCGGCACCACGGCCGACCAGGAACTGACCCGCGGCGCCAAGGAAATCAGCGGCGTGAACATCGTGCGCTACGAAGACGACGCCACCACCAACACCGCGGTATCCACCGGCCAGCAGGACTACCTTGCCGCGGCCATCAGCGTGATTCCGGTGGTCAAGAAGAGCAACCCCACGCGCGACCTGGAAATCAAGTTCGTGATGAAGGCCTATCCGTATGCCATCGGCGTGCGCAAGGGCGACACCGCGCTCAAGGGCTGGCTCGACACCTGGGTCAAGACCAACCTGAAGAACGGCAAGATCAACACGATCTACAAGCAGTATTTCGGCATCGCGCTGCCTGAAGAGATGCTCAAGTAAGAGACGCAACCACGGCGCAGGTCACCCTGGCGCGCAATCCAACCGCGAGTAGCCATTCCATGAGCACAGACACCCTTGCAGCAGCCCCCGCCGAAGTTCCGCGCACGTCGCGCACCATCCGGCTGCATGCCGATGACGATGTCGTCATCGCGCGTGACCAGATGGTCGCCGGCACCACGGTCGCGGAAGAAGGCGTGACCGTGATCGGCCTGATCCCGCCCGGCCACAAGATCGCCACGCGCGCCATCGCGAGCGGCGAGGCCGTGCGCCGCTACGGCCAGATCATCGGCTTTGCGAGCCAGGACATCCGCGCCGGCCAGCACGTGCACACGCATAACCTGGCGATGGGCGATTTCACGCGGGACTATGCCTACAGCGCCGAGGTCCGCACGGTGCAGGCCGAAGCGGTTCCCGCCACCTTCGACGGCATCGTGCGCGCCGACGGCAGCGTGGCCACGCGCAACTACATCGGCATCCTGACCTCGGTGAATTGCTCGGCCACCGTGGCACGCRCCATCGCGGATCGCTTCCGGCGCGATATCCATGCGGAGGCGCTGGCGGACTATCCCAATGTGGATGGCGTGGTCGCGCTCACGCATGGCGTGGGCTGCGCCGTGGATCCGCAGGGCGAAGGGCTGGCGGTATTGCAGCGCACGCTCGGCGGCTATGCCTGCCACCCGAACTTTGCCAGCGTACTGGTGATCGGCCTGGGCTGCGAGACCAACCAGATCTCCGCGCTGCTGGCCACGCAGGGACTCACCCACAGCGCGCGCCTGCAGACCTTCACCATCCAGGACACCGGCGGCACCACCAAGACCATTGCCCACGGGATCGAACTGATCAAGGCGATGCTGCCCGCGGCCAATGCCGTGGAACGCCAGCCGGTACCCGCGAGCCATCTGGTGGTGGGGCTGCAGTGCGGCGGCTCGGATGGCTACTCCGGCATCTCGGCCAATCCGGTGCTGGGCGCGGCGGTGGACCTGCTGGTGCGTCACGGCGGCACCGCCATCCTGTCGGAGACGCCGGAGATCTATGGCGCCGAGCACCTGTTGACGCGGCGCGCGCAAACGCCGGAGATCGGCCAGAAGCTGGTGGCGCGCATCCGCTGGTGGGAAGCCTATTGCGAGCGCCACGGCGCCAGCATGGACAACAACCCTTCCGCCGGCAACAAGGCGGGCGGCCTGACCACCGTGCTGGAAAAGTCGCTGGGCGGCATCGCCAAGGGCGGCTCCACCAATCTCGCCGAAGTGTACGAGTACGCGCAACCGGTGCGGGCACGCGGGCTGGTCTTCATGGACACGCCCGGCTACGACCCCATCTCCGCCACCGGGCAGGTGGCCGGCGGCGCCAACCTGATCTGCTTCACCACCGGCCGCGGCTCGGCCTACGGCTGCGCGCCCTCGCCGTCGGTGAAGCTCGCCACCAACACCGCCCTGTGGCAACGCCAGTCCGACGACATGGACCTCAACTGCGGCGCGGTACTGGACGGCAGCGCCACCATTGCCGGGCTGGGCGCGGAGCTGTTCCGGCTGATGCTGGATACCGCTTCGGGCAAACGCTCGCGCAGCGAGCTGCATGGGTACGGGCAGAACGAGTTCGTACCCTGGCAGCTGGGTGCGATTACCTGAGGGGCGACCCCCGGGGCGATCACCTGAGCCGGGCCAGCGCGCCACCGGGCACCGACCCCCGGCTCGGCGCCACTCCAGCACCAGCGCCACCTCGAACGCCCCGCCGGGATGCTTCCACGGCGCCGAACGGCGCCTTGTTCTGGCTAGGCAGTCTGCCCTGAGTCCTGGCCGGCGCCCTGCTCCCGCAGCCGCATCTTGAGCACCTTGCCGGTTGGATTGCGCGGCAACGCCCCCACCACGCGCAGTTCACGCGGCAGCTTGTACCGCGCCAGCCGGGGTTCGGCAAAGTCTTGTAGCGCTTCGAGCGTCAGGCTGAGCCCGGGCTTGAGCGCCACCACGGCCACCACATGCTCGCCCCAGCGCGGGTCGGGCGCGCCGATCACAGCGACTTCGGCGATGGCCGGGTGTTCGTACAGCACGCTTTCCACTTCGGCCGGGTAGACATTCTCGCCGCCGCTGATGACCATGTCCTTGAGGCGGTCGCAGATGTAGTAGAAGCCTTCCTCATCTGCGTAGCCGATGTCGCCGGTGCGGAACCAGCCGCCGTCGTAGAAGGCGCCGGCGGTGGCGTCGGGGCGGTTCCAGTAGCCTTTCATGATGTTGCCGCCGCGCGCGCAGACTTCGCCGCGCTGGTGAGGCTGCGTGACGGACCTGCCGTCGAAGTCGCGGATGCAGACTTCGGTGAGGATGGCCGGGGTGCCGCACGAGCCCAGCTTGTCGCGCGCGCGCTCGGGCGCGAGAAAGGTGGTGGCGGCAGCGGTCTCGGTCAGGCCGTAGCCCTGGTTGACGGGGATGCCGCGCGCGGAGAACAGGCGCAGCAGGGGCTCGGGCATGGGGGCGCCGCCTACCGAAATACTGCGCAGGCTGGAGAGATCGGCCCGCTCGAAGTCCGGGTGCTGGCTGACGAACAGCAGCATGGCAGGCACCGCGAAGCTGAGCGTCACGCGGTGCTCGGCCACGGCCTGCATCACGCTGCCGGGGTCGAAGCTGCGTTGCAGGACCAGGTGGCCGCCGGCCATCAGGATCGGCAAGGTCACGCAGCACATGCCGCCGACATGGAACAACGGGGCGAAGTTGAGCGCGACATCGGTGCTGGCGATGTCGCTCATCATCATGACGTTGAGGTTGTTGGACCAGAAGTTGCCGTGCGTGAGCATGGCGCCCTTGGGGTGGCCGGTGGTGCCGGATGTGTACATGATGGCGGCCACGTCGTCCGGGTGGGTGGCGGCCAGCGGGGGCGCCGCGGCGGCCCGCGCCATGAGGGCGTCCAGCCCTTCCCAGCCGGGTGCCGGGCCGCGCCGCAGGTAGCGCTGGCATTCCAGCCTGGGGCGGATTTCGTCGATCAGGCCGGCATAATCTTCGTCGGCGAACAGGGTGTGGACACCGGCATCGTTGAGGATGAAGGCCAGTTCCGGCCCGGTGAGCCGGAAATTGAGCGGCACGAAGATGGCGCCGAGCCAGCCGCAGGCGAACTGCGTGACCAGGAACAGCGGATCGTTCAGCCCCAGGTAGCCCACGCGCTGGCCCGGGCGCACGCCGCCGGCGGCCAGTACGGCGGCCATCTGCCCGGCCTTGATCACCAGCTCGCCATAGCTCCAGGTCTGGCCGGCGCCGGTGAGCGCGGGCCGCTGCGGCCCGCGGGCGGCGCGGCGGCACAGCCATTGGGCCATGCCCAGGGCCAGCAGGCCGGCGCTGTCGCCGGCCGCCGAGGATGGTTTTACCGACATGGCTTGTCCCGCTACGGCGTTTCCCATACGCGATTCCCCTGTCTCACAAGTTGCCGGCTGGCGCCGGTGTCATCATTTGCCCGTCCAGACCGGCTTGCGCTTCTCGTTGAAGGCAGCCAGCCCCTCGCGCGCGTCTTCGGTCATCGCCAGCAGCGCGATCTGGCTTTCGGTGTAGGCAATGCCTTCGCTAAAGCTCATCGACGCCATGGCCTGCATGGCGTACTTGCCGCGCCGGATGGCGGTGGGCGACTTGTCTGCCACGCGCGCCACCAGCCAGTCGGTGCGGGCGTCCAGCTCGGCGGACGCGGCGAGATGGTTGACCAGGCCGGCAGCCTTGGCCTCGGCGGCGGTGAACGGCTCGCCGCTGATACACCATTCGCGCACCAGGCGCGGCGGCGCCAGTGCCTGGAGCAGGCTGAGCACCTGCATGGGAAACACGCCGACCTTGACTTCGGGCAGGCCGAACAGCGCGTTGTCGGCCGCCACCGCCATGTCGGTCATGCACAGCAGGCCGATGCCGCCGGCCATGCAGGTGCCATTGATGCGGGCGATGCTGGGCAGCGTGGCTTGCTGGGCTTCGCGCAACATGTCGGCGTAGTCCAGGTTGGGTTGCGACAGGTCGAATGCAAAGCCCTTGCCGGGCTGCAGGTCGGCGCCGGCGCAGAAGGCCTTGTCGCCGGCGCCGGTCAGCACGATGGCGCGCACCGACGGGTCGGCATGCGCGGCGCGGTAGCCGGCGCGGATGCCGGCGATCACGTCCTTGTTGAGGGCGTTGCGCTTGTCGGGGCGGTTGATGGTGATCCAGAAGGCGGCGCCGCGTTTCTCGTGGACGACGGCCGGGTTGTCTGCTTCGCTCATGTAAGGGTTCCTGGTGATGGCGGCGTTCAGGCGGCCCGGGCCTGGACCTGGGCCTCGAACTCGATTTCGGCAATCACGCGCATRGCGGCGGCCTGGTCGCCTATCTGCACGTGCACGGCGCCGACGCGGCCGGCGGCCGGGGCGACGTGGATGTGCTCCATCTTCATGGCTTCCAGCGTGACCATGGGCTGGCCGGCTTCGACGCGGTCGCCGGTGGCCACCATGACATTGACCACGCGGCCGTTCATGGAAGCACGCAGCTTGCCGTCGCCGGCGGCATCGCCGGCACGTTCGGCCGCGGCGCGGGTGTGGTCTTCCACCCGCAGCGGCTGGCCCTGGTACTGCAGCAGCAAGGTGTTGCCGTCGCGGTGGCAGACCGCGCTTTCTACCAGGCCGTCGCAACTGAAACGCACGGTGTGCTCGCCGAGGGCGATGGTTTCGAAGGCAAAGCGGGCTTGGCCCAAGGCGACTTCGAAGCGGTTGCCGCCCCGGAACGCCAGGCTGGCCTGGTACTCCGTGCCTGCCACGCGGTAGCGCAGGCCGATGGGCAGCGCCGGGGCCAGGCTGGCCGACGGCACACCGCTTGCGCGGCCGGGCGCGGTCTCGTACAGCAGCAGCGCCGCCAGCGCGGCTGCCCGCTCGTTCTGCGCGGCATCGGGGCGCAGCAGCGCATCCTGGTGCTGGCCGATAAAGGCGGTGGTGGCCTGGGCGGCGGCAAACGCCGGATGCGCCAGGCAGCGGCCCAGGAAGGCCTGGTTGGTGGTGACGCCCAGCGCCACCAGGTCTTCCAGCCCGCGCGCCAGCCGGCGGCGGGCTTCTTCGCGGTCCGCGCCGTGGCTGACCAGCTTGGCGATCATGGAGTCGTAGTACGGTGGAATGGCCGCGCCGCCGCACAGCGCATGCTCCACGCGCAGCGCGGGCGGGGGCTGCCACAGCGCCACGGTGCCGCTCTGGGGCATGAAGCCCTGCTGCGCGTCTTCGGCACACAGCCGTACCTCGATGGCGTGGCCGGTGAAACGCACGTCTTGCTGCGCCAGCGGCAGCGGCTCGCCGGCGGCGATGCGCAGTTGCAGCGCCACCAGGTCCAGCCCGGTGATGGCTTCCGTGACCGGATGCTCCACCTGCAGCCGCGTGTTCATCTCCATGAAGTAGTAGTTGCCATCGCGGTCGAGCAGGAATTCCAGCGTGCCGGCGCCTTCGTAGCCGATGGCCTTGACGGCGGCCACGGCGGTGGCGCCCATGCGCGCGCGCAGCTCCGGGCTCACGGCGGGCGACGGGGCCTCTTCGATCAGTTTCTGGTGGCGGCGCTGCACGGAGCAATCGCGCTCGCCCAGGTGGATGGCGTTGCCGTAGCGGTCGGCCAGGACCTGGATCTCGATATGGCGCGGTTCGATCACGGCGCGCTCGAGGATGACCTCGGGGTCGCCGAAGGCGCCTTGCGCTTCCGAGCGGGCGCTGCGCAGCAGCTCGGGGAAGGACCTGGCATCCGGCACCAGCCGCATGCCCCGCCCGCCGCCGCCGGCGGTGGCCTTGATCATGACGGGGAAGCCGATGCGCCCGGCTTCGGCGCACAGCCGCGCCTCGTCCTGGTCTTCGCCCTGGTAGCCGGGAATGCATGGCACGTCCGCCGCCATCATCAGCCGCTTGGCGCCGGCCTTGTTTCCCATGGCCACGATGGATTCGGCCGACGGGCCGATAAAGACCAGCCCGGCCTCGCGGCAGGCGCGCGCGAAGGCGGCGTTCTCGGCCAGGAAGCCGTAGCCGGGGTGCACGGCGTCGGCGCCGGTGCGTCGCGCGGCGTCGATGATGGCTTCGATGCGCAGGTAGGATTGCGCCGGCGCGGCCTCGCCGATGTGCACGGCCTGGTCGGCCTCGGCCACGTGGCGGGCGCCGGCGTCGGCGCTGGAGTAGACCGCCACCGTGCGGTAGCCGAGCGCGGCCGCGCTGCGCATCACGCGCAAGGCGATCTCGCCGCGGTTGGCGATCAGGATCTTGTGGAATGGCGTGGACTGCTTCATGTTGCCCCGGTGTGGAGGTTGTTCTGTTCGGTCTGCCCTGCCAGCGATCACTTCCCTTGCGGGAAGGTGCCCATGAACTTGCACAGGATCTGCAGCATGACTTCGTCCGCGCCGCCGCCGATGGAGGTCAGCCGCCCGTCCCGGAAAATCCGCGAGACCGGGCTTTCCAGCACATAGCCCATGCCGCCCCAGAACTGCAGGCTGCGGTCGGATACCTCGCGCACCAGACGGCCGGCCTTGAGCTTGGCCATGGTGGCCAGGCGCGTGGCATCCTCGCCGCGCACCATCATTGCCACGGCGCGCCAGCACAGCGCGTGCAATGCTTCCACCTCGGTCTGCAGCTCGGCCAGCGTGTAGTGCACCCACTGGTTGTCGAGGATCGAGCGGCCGAAGGCCTTGCGCTCGCGGGTGTATTCGATGGTGAGGTTGATGGCCTTCTGGCACACGCCGCAGGTGTTCAGCGCGCCCCAAAGGCGCTCCACCTGGAACTGCTCCATCTGGTAGGTGAAGCCCATGCCTTCCTCGCCGATGCGCCAGCGCTGCGGCACGCGCACGTCGTCGAAGTAGAGCTGCGCGGTGTCGGAGGAGTCCATGCCGATCTTGCGGATCTTCTTGGCCACCGACACGCCGCGCGTCTTCATGGGCACCACGATGAGGGTCTTGTTGCGGTGGGGCGCGCCTTCCGAGGTGTTGGCCAGCACGCAGCAGAAGTCTGCCTGGGTGCCGTTGGTGGTCCACATCTTGCCGCCGTTGATGATGTAGTCGCCGCCGTCGCGGCGGGCGGTGGTCTTGATGGAGGCCACGTCGGAGCCGCTGCCGACCTCGGACACGCCCAGGCAGGCCACGTACTCGCCGCTGATGGCGGGCGCGAGGAATTCGCGCCGCAGTTCCTCGTTGCCGTGGTGGGCCAGCGCGGGGGTGGCCATGTCGGTCTGCACGCCGATGGCCATCGGCACGCCGCCGCAGTTGATGTCGGCCAGGGTCTCGGCCAGCACGGCGCTGTAGGAATAGTCCAGGCCGGCACCGCCGTCGGCTTCCGGCTTGGACAAGCCGAGCAGGCCCAGCGCGCCCATCTTGCGGAAGACTTCATGCGCAGGGAAAGTCTCGGCCTCTTCCCAGGCGTCCACGTGCGGGTTGACCTGCTCGGCGATAAAGCGCTTGATGGTGGCGCGCAGCGCCTCGTGTTCGGGAGTCAGTTGCATATCGCTGGTCTCGCTGGTGTCGGTTGTTCCGGATTGATCTGCTGGCGCGCGGCTCAGGGGCGCGCCACGGCAAACTGCATCGGCTGCGGCGTGCGGGCGTCGCCCTCGCGGCAGATGGCCAGCACGTTGGCCAGCACGGCGCGCGTATTGCGTGGGTCGATCACGCCGTCGTCCAGCACGTGGGCGCTGGTGACGAACACGCTCATCTGGCGGTCGAAGCGTTCGACGATGCCTTTTTGCAGCGCTTCGAGCTGTGCTGTGTCTATCTCCCCGCCTTTGCGCTTCATGGCGGCCTCGGTGACGATGGCCATGGTGCGCGCGGCTTGCTCGCCGCCCATCACGGCGGTCTTGGCGTTGGGCCAGGAGAAACAGAAGCGCGGGTGGAAGCCGCGCCCGCACATGCCGTAGTTGCCGGCGCCGAAGGACGCACCGCAGTAGATGGTGATCTGCGGCACGGTGGCGTTGCTGACCGCCTGGATCATCTTGGAGCCGTGCTTGATGATGCCGTCTTCCTCGTAGCTGCGGCCCACAATGAAGCCGGTGGTGTTGTTCAGGTAGAGGATGGGCGTGCGCGACTGGCAGCAGGCCTGGATGAAGTGGGTCGCCTTGGTGGCGCCGGCCGGGTCGATGGGGCCGTTGTTGGTGATGATGCCGAGCGGCCAGCCCTCGATCCGCACGTGGCCGCACACGGTGGCGCCACCATAGTTCTCGCCGAACTCGAGGAAGTCGGAGTCATCGGCAATGCGCGCGATGACCTCTTTCATGTCCACGGGCCGCTTGTGGTCCATCGGCATCAGGCCCAGCAGTTCCTCGGCGTCGTAGCGCGGCGGCTTGAAGGCGCGCGCGGCGCTCTGTCCGTGCTGCCAGTCGATCTTGCCGAGGATCTCGCGGGCGATGCGCAGCGCGTCGCGGTCGTCCTCGGCCAGGTAGTCGCCCAGGCCGGACACGGTGGTGTGCATGACCGCGCCGCCCAGTTCTTCCTCGGTGGCCACCTCGCCGGTGGCCGCCATCAGCAACGGCGGGCCGGCCAGGAAGGCGCGCGAGCGGCCGCGCACCATGATGATGTAGTCCGACAGGCCGGTCTGGTAGGCGCCGCCCGCCGTGGACGAGCCGTGCGTCACAGTGACCACCGGCAGCCCGGCCGCGGACAGGCGCGCCAGGTTGCGGAACAGGTTGCCGCCGCGGATGAAGTCTTCGACCTTGTAGGTCATCAGGTTGGCACCGGCGCTTTCCACCAGTTGCACGTAGGGCAGCTTGTTTTCCAGCGCGATTTCCTGCACGCGCAGTTGCTTGTCCAGCCCCTTGGGCTGCAAGGCGCCGGCGTTGATGCCCGAGTCCGAAGCGCTGATCACGCAGCGGATGCCCGAGACAAAGCCGATGCCGGCGATCAGCCCGCCGCCCGGCACGCTCTTGTCGAGGTCCGGATTATCCAGGCCGAGACCGGCCAGCGAGCATAGTTCGATGAACGGCGCGCCCGGGTCGAGCAGCAGCGCCAGCCGCTCGCGCGGCAGCAGCTGGCCGCGCTTCTCGAAGCGCTCGCGCGAAGCGGCGGAGGTGTCGGCGGCACGGCGCTCGAAGGCACGGATGCGTTCCAGCAGCGCCAGCATGCCGCTGCGGTTGGCCTGGAATGCTTCGCTGCCGCCTGAAATTCTGGATTCGATATGGGCCATGGACTTGTGAAATTGACTGTCCGGGGCTGGTGCGCGCCGGCTTGAAACCATGGTAGGGGCGGCGCTGGCCGGGGTCTTGCGAGAACTGGCTGTGCTGAGCGCGCCGCGGGCGCGTGCTCAGTCCGCCCGCAATGTGACCCGGCACTTGGGCAGCAAGGCGCCGGGCGCGTAGGACAGCTTGGTCTGGCGGAAGTTGTCCAGCCCCATGTCCTGCTCGAAGTTCAGCCACGCCACCGGCCGCGCGAAGGCCGCGCAGAAGTGGTGGAACATGTACTGGTAGATGCCCTTGTAAGCACCGAGCCCCTTGGCGAAGCGCATGGCGAACACGGCCGGACGGATTTCCTGCGCCAGCACGAAGCCGACCGGCAGGCCATCCACTTCGTAGAGGAAACCTTCCAGCCCGAGCACGCCGGCATGGCGCAGGGCTTCCAGGCATGGCGTGTCGTCGGCCTCGCCTTCGGCCTTGTGCCTGGCCTGCATCCAGCGCCGGTGGACGGACATGGCCTGCTCGGCCAGCCCCGCGTGATACGGGCGCGCGGTGACCGCGTGCGCGGCCAGCAACTGCTTCATCAGGTTGCGCTTCTTGGCCAGCGTGGTGCCGCGGTAGGCGGTGAAATTCGCTGCCGGGTAGAGATAGTCGGCGTCGGCGCGCTCGTCCGTCCAGCGGAACACGGCCGGATCGAGCCGTGCCACCTGCGCCGTGGATAGCGGATAGAAGCAATCGTGCCCGCGCAGCAGCGCGCGCAGCACGGCGTGCGGTGTGCCTTCGAGCGCAAACAGCGGCAGGACATGACGCACGCCGTCATAGGTCACGCCGCTGATATGCGGGTAGTCGCCCGCCACGAAGCGGTAGTCGTGCGCCTGCCGGAACAGGTAGAGATTGGCGAAGGCATGCTCGGACAGGCAGGTCTCGCCGGGATCGACGCTGAGCGCGCGCAGGGCCGCGTCGATGCCGGCGCCCTGCCCGATGGCCAGCGGCGCCCCGGCCGGCGTGGCCAGCGCTACGGCGGGGCCGTTCACCCGGCCTGCGCCGCGCGCACCACGCGCGTGCCGGCGGCCGGGCCGTTGGCCGGCGGGCCGGCGAAGCACTGGGCCTGGGCCAGCCACATCTGCGCCGGGCCGGGGCTGTAGGCCAGCGTGGTGTCGTCCAGGTGGCGCCGCTGCGTGACCAGCAGGCAGAAATCCTCGGCGCTGCCGCGCACGAAGTTGTCCGGCTGCGGCTCGTTCCAGGTCCAGGTGGCGCCGTCCGGCGAGGTCAGCGCGACGTAAGGCGCCGGCCCCGGCACCGGCTCGCCACGGTTGACGAAGGTCCAGCCGTAGGTGGTGGCGCCGATATGCGCGATATGGCGCAACCGCCCGCTGGGCTGGCGTATGCGGCCCACGGTATCCCACACATCCTGTCCGTGGGCCCAGGTTTCCATCAGCCGCGCCGTGGCGAAGCTGCGCGCGCTCATCGGCGGGCCGTACCAGGGCAGGCGCGCCTTGGGGTCGAGGGCGGCCAGCGTGCCGACCAGCTGTTCGTAGACCGGTTGCCAATACGCCAGCAGCGCCGGGCCGTCCAGGTGACCGTACTGCTCGCGCGCCACCGCGCTGATATGGCCACCGGCGGCCATCAGGGCATTGAGCACTTCGGCGCCGCGCAGGAAGGCTGCTGGGTCGGTGGCGGACTGCAGCGCGGTCTGGTCGAAATAGCACAGGTGGGCGATCTCGTCCCAGGCGCTCCAGCCGTAGAAGGCGCCGGGCTGGCGCCACTGCGCCGGGGTCAGGGTGGCGGCCAGGGCATGCAGCTCGCGGTATTCGGCGAGCAGGTCCTCGCAGGTGTCTTTCATGGGCAGGTCTGGTCTGGTTGGGGTCGGTCGCGTGTGGGCTGCGCAGGCTGCGCGGAGGCGGCAATCGCTTCGATTCTGTGCCCCCGGCGCGCCGGCAGTCTTGCGCTAAGTGGTCGCGGCGGCGGTGGCGCTTTACCCCGCCCGCCGCATATATGCACAAGCTAATTCATTATTTCCCAAAATACAGCCCCGCACTTATATTCGAAGGTTTTCGCCGGCCGGCGCCGAGCCGCCGCGGCCTCTCCCATCTTCGCCGTCGGAGCATTGCCTTGAGTCACGTCCTTACGCTGGGCGACACCCTTTCCTGGCCCGCGCGCTACCTGCCGCGCAAGACCGCGCTGATCGCCGGCACGGGCGACAGCCGCCGCGCCTGGACCTATGCGGAACTGGACGCCGAGGTCAACCGCCACGCCCACGCGCTGCTGTCCATCGGCATCGGCCACGGCGACGTGGTGGCGGCCTTCCTCTACAACACGCCGGCCTTCGTCTTCACCATGCTGGCGGCGGCCCGGGTGGGCGCGATCTTCAATCCCGTCAACTACCGGCTGGCGGCGCAGGAACTGGCCTTCATCCTGGAAGATGGCAAGGCGCGTGCCCTGCTGTTCGAGGCCGAAGGCGCGGCCGTGGCGCAGAAGGCGGCCGAACTGACGCCGGGCACCGCGCACTGGATCTATGCGGACCCCGATGCCGCGCCGGCCTTCGCCACGCACCGGCTGGACTCGCTGGCCGCCGCGCAGCCGGCCCATGCGCCGGGCATCGCGGTGGACGAGAACGATCCCTGCATCCTGATGTACACCAGCGGCACCACGGGCCGCCCCAAGGGCGTGCTGCACACCCACCGCAGCAAGCTGGCGCACAACGCGATGATGCACCAGGTGATGACGCTCTCACGCGAGGACGTAGGCTTGTCGGTCGCGCCGCTCAACCACACGGCCGAGCTGCACACCAGCTTCCTGCCGCGCCTGCACCTGGGCGCCACGCAGGTGCTGCTGCGGCGCTTCGACGCCGGCGAAGCGTGGGAGCTGGTGGAGCGGGAAAAGGTCACGCACTTCTTCGCCGCGCCGACCATGATCACCATGATGCTGCACCACCCCGACATCGGCACCCGCGATGTGTCCTCGCTGCGGCTGGTCGAGTACGGCGGCGCATCGATGGCGCCCCACCTGATCCGCGAATGGGACCGCACTGTGGGCGCCGGGCTGGTGCAGGTCTACGGCACCACCGAGATGGGGCCGTGCATGTCGGTGCTCTACCCGCATGAACAGCTCAGCCACGCCGGCTCGGCCGGCCTGCCGTCGCTCAACCACGACCTGGTGGTGGCGGCCCTGCGCGACGACGGCGCGCCCACCGATCCGTCCCAGCCGTGCGCACCCGGCGAAGTCGGCGAGATCCTGGTGCGCGGCCCCTGCATGATGGCCGGCTACCTGAACCGCCCCGACGCCAACGCGCGCGCCCTCGCCCACGGCTGGTACCACACCGGCGACCTGGGCAGCCTGGACGAAGACGGCTACCTGTGGGTGCGCGACCGGATCGACTACATGATCAACTCGGGCGCCGAGAACGTGTATCCGCGCGAAGTCGAGGATGCGCTGATCGAGCACCCCGCCGTGCTGGAAGTCGCCGTGATCGGCGAGCCCGACGAGACCTGGGGCCACATTGTCACGGCCCACGTGGTGGCCAAGCCGGGCGCCGAACTCAGCGCCGGCGTGCTTGACGACTTCCTGGTGCACGGCGACCGCCTGGCCGCCTACAAGCGTCCGCGCCGCTACTACCTGGTGGAGGCGCTGCCCAAGACGACGAGCGGCAAGATTCAGAAGCACTTGTTGCGCAAAGAGAGGTCGGCGTCACAATGACAGGCGCGACGACACCACGGAAACTGTTTCCATGACAGGATCCGACAGAAACCAAACCACGACTGCTGTCGGCCACAAACTCATCGCCTAGCGAAAATCGGAAAGGGAGACCCGATTTATCGATCGTTTTTGGCGCTTGCGATAAGAAGGCCTAACAAAATGACTTCCTGAGGTGACGCCAACAAATGATACAACAGGCGATTTTCAGGAAGGCTTCGTGAATGGTGGCGAGGCGCTCGGAGCGCACCCTCAATCTCTTCCCCTCCAGAAGTTCGTGCGCAAAAAATTAAGAATATTTAAATTAAAAAATATTTAGTGCATTACCCATTGATATACCTGAAAAATACACATTTGATTCTTCATTTTTTTGAACAAAAAAAATGCCCCTCAGAATCGAGGCTACATCGTAACCGGACAACATCAAAGACCCGTCCAATACCGCTCGGAATAAATCAATAAGGTCCATTTCAAACAGTTCTATGTCCGGCTCAAAAATTGAGGCGGATGTTGCCATGGCGTCATCGACAATTGCAACGAAGCTATATCCCACATTAGTGTGAGTGGACGGATTAACGATCATTTTTCCGGTTGAAAGTGGTGGCGCCAAGGGAAAGAGGCCAGTCTCCTCTCGTAACTCCCGGACTGCCGCGGCATCCGGGGTTTCGCCCTTGTCAATTAGTCCACCTGGAAGTCCGATCAAGACATCCCCATACCCGTGTCGATATTCACGAATGAGCAATACTCGCCCTTTCTTTGTGAGTGGCATAATATTTACCCAGTCTGCGCCACTTATTACATAGTACGGGTCAATTATCGATCCATCATGACGCTGACATCGATGTTGCGATAGATGCAACCACTGATCTCTAACCAACTCTTTTTTTTCAAGAATGCGCCACTTATTTATCATCCTTACCTCCGATTAAGTTATTAATTAAATCGCCATAAAGCCCCATCATTCCAGCAAATTTAATTCCGTAAATTCTGGCGTTACAATATTTTTAACCCACCCATCGATCTGGTTTTTTGAATTACGAATTTCTCAACCCGTAATTTTTCTACTGCTTTTTGTATATTTATTTTTAATATGGAGATAAAAACTTAATAATTGTCGACGTGCATTTTCAAAACGGGATGTACTTAAATATCAACCGTAGAGGCACGTACGTGGCTACTCAAGCGGAAATTTCCTAACATTGGTAGCGATATTTCACCGATTACTAGATGACACGGCCTCGATCAGGCAAAATATGATGAGCGCTATGTTTCTGTGGATATGGATGAGCGCCTGCTGATGGCGAACTTGACGTCTGCAAACATCACCCACAGGAGTGGCGGTTGGAGCCAATGCCCTGGCGACGCGTTGACCGGGATTGGGATCTGTTTGCAGATGGCCCGTCCGACTGCCGCACGTTAGCGGACAGCCGCGACACTCGACCTCGTCGTGCAAGTGGGGCGACGTCACGAGATCAGATCGGCTTCGCAGTGCTACACCGGGCTGGCGGAACGCATCGGCCACGTCAAAATGCTGCCCGTAGTCCCCGACCAGACGGCGCAGCCAATCACATCCAATCGAAGGTACGCATCGAACAAGATCTGAGCAGACTCCTTAATCCACAAGAGCTAAGTGTTGCAACGACGTTCTACAGGTGAGGCTACAGAGCTAGTGACGCTGCGGCGAGCACTGCCGACCGAATGGCTCCGCTTGGCATTGAGCCATCGTGCTTTGCCTTCGTTTGCTTGCCGGGGTACGGTAGGTGTCCGATTGTCAGACCTTGAACCGCGGCGGCCTCGCCGCCCGCAACTGACGGCCTCTCGCCGGCCCGGGCCGCGCCGACCGCAACGTCTCCGTCTCCCCTGCGGCGCGACTTTCCAGCCGCTGCCGGTATTCGGCCAGCATCCCCTCCTGCTGCCGCAGGCGCTCCTCCAGCACTGCCATCGCATTGCCCAGCCGCGTAGCCTCCCCGGCCTGACGCGCGGCTGCTTCCGCCGCTTCGGCCAGTTTCTGCTGCGCCGCGCGGCGCTCGTTCTCCTGCTGCCGCTGCCCTTCCTTGAGCGCCACGCGCGCAGCGTCCAGTTCCAGCGCCATGCGGCGCTCGTTGGCGCTGGCGCGTTCGGCCATGGTCTCGCGCTCCTTGTCCCAGGCGGCGCGCTGGCCGGCGGCTTCGGCCAGCAAGGCGTCTTTCTGCTGCTGGGCTTGCAGCAGGCGGCCGCGCAGCGTGTCGTTGTCCGCTTGCTGCGCCACTAGTTGCGCTTCGGCGCGTGCCGCCCGCTCAGTGGCTTCGTCGCGGGCGCGGGCCAGTTCGGCGAGCGCGCTGTCCGCGGCGTCGAGCCGGGCTTCGAGCACCGCGCGTTCCTGCGCCAATTCCTCCTGTTTCTCCCCCAACGCTTCCTGTGCGGCCCGCAGCGCGGCTTCGCGTTCCGCGAAGCCGGCGGCGGCGGCGGCCCGCGCTTCGGCCTGCGCCGCTTCCCACAGATAGCGCGCGGCCTGGTTCACCGGGTCCGGCAGGCTGGCCGGCGCCGCGAATGCCTGCGGGTCCTGCAGCCGTGCGCCGAGTCCCGCGAACCACGCATCCAGGTGCGGGCTGACCGTATTGGGCGAACCGCGGCCCAGATGCAGCCGGATGCGTTCGATGGTCGGGCGCTGCCCCGCCAGTAGCAAGGCATCGGCGGCCTGCCAGACGTCTTCGCGGGTAATGGCCCGGGAACGGGAGGAAGCGGGGAAATCGGCGTTTTGCATGGTTCGGGCAATCGGATTAACGGCTTTGGCAACACACATCAAATAAGGCTCGATAAGGAATAGTTATCGCGCCTTATCTTGTCTTCATGTATAATTTAATACAGCAGACATCATATTTATTATGATACATCGAGAAACGCCGCCTCGCCTTGGCGGAACCCCTGAAAACCCGCCAGATATCGCCCCTGAAAACCTGCCCGACGGTGGGCGAGGCCGCGTCGACCCTTCTTTCAGCCCGAAAACCTGCCCGACGGTGGGCGAGGCCGCGTCGACCCTTCTTTCAGCCC
>NZ_JBFTND010000006.1:0-78042 GCF_056397305.1 Cupriavidus sp. 05N40 | reverse complement strand
GGGTGTCCCCGGTACTGCGCTGGATCCTCTTTCCTGCTTCAGCTTTCTTGCTGGGGCGGAGCAGTGGCTTCCATGAGCAGAATATTACCTACTGGTAGATAGATAGTCAAGGAGTTTTCAGAAGAATCTTTGGGAAGCCTCTTACGGAATCGGATCAACGGCCATCCATGCACCGCATGAAACGCTTCAGCCTCCCTTGGTACCCCTTTATATTCCACAAGAGGCACATCAAGCGGTGCCAATGGCGGTTCGCGCATCAAGCAACAAGCACTTACAACGTTTTCCTACGGCCTCCCCGGTTTCGCTCCTACGATTTAACTGTGCGACACACAGCATAGGCTAGGACGACCGTCGGCTAGGCGCCGATGGCTGGTCCCAATGCATTCTGTCATTACTCCTGGAGCAAACGATGCGCAAAGTACTCACAATGACGTTACTGGTCGCCGCCGCTGTGGCCTCTGGCGCGAGCTATGGCCAGCAAAAGAAAGCCGATCCCTACACCGACGGCGCCAAAACCGGCAAATTCGACACTTACACAGACGGCGCGAAATCCGGCAAGTTCGATACCTACACGGACGGTGCCAAGCAATCCACGCGGTCCGACCTGAACGCTACGCAGGGCAAGCGCGATCCGTACACCGACGGCGCCAAGGCTGGCAAGCCCGACCCCTACACCGACGGCGCCAAGGCCGGCAAGCCCGACCCGTACACTGACGGCGCAAAGTCCCAATAAGGGCGTCGCGCTGATCTCGCGGACACCGCGATTCCAGGTTGCATTCTGGATCGCCGCGCGCGCGGCGCGGCGATCCAGGCCTGGCCGCCGGTATTCTTCCGGAGGCCAGGCTTCCTTCTTCCGTCCAATCCCCCTTCCCCAGCCAACCGCCAGCGGCGGATTCGCGCTCGCCGGCGAAGATACGCTCTCGCCGCTCGCGTCTCCGGCCGTGCCCGGCACGACTTCCCTAGCCGGATCGCCGTCTTCGGACAACCCGCGAAGCGGTCGCGCAGGCCCTCGGTTGCGCCACCCCCGGCACCGTCATCGCCATGTTTCGGGGATTCTCCCGCCAGCCGCTTCGCCGGCCGGGCCAGGCGCCGTAGCCAGCGGCACCGGGCATCCAGGTGCCATGACGGCCTCATACTCCGGCACACCCCCCGCCAACGAATGAAACGTAGATTCTGACCTTGCAATTATCTGACTGCGCAAATACTATCCAGACAGCGCAACGACGAACGAGGGGGAAAGACGATGAGGCATTACACCAACGAGAGCTTCAACCTCACGCAAAGTGTCGGGTTCTTCCTCAACAAGGCCCGTAACCTCGTGCTGATGGAAATGGATGCGGCGCTCAAGGAACTGGACATCACCGCCCAGCAAATGGGCATCGTGCTGTCGCTCTCGCGCGGGACGGCGACCACGCCGTTTGAGCTGAGCAAGCTCCTGGTCATCGACTCCGGCCTCATGACCCGCATGCTGGACAAGCTGGAACAGAAGGGATTGCTGGCCCGCTCGCGCAGTATCGAAGACCGCCGCGTGGTCAACCTGGAACTGACCGACAAGGGCCGCGCCGTGGCCGCACGGATTCCCGAGATCGCTCCCGAAGTGCTGAACGCGCGCCTGAAGGATTTCAGCACGGCCGAGTTTGAAGAATTCCTGCGCCTGCTCGACAAGTTCGCGTTCGCGGCCTGAGCTCGGGTTTTTTCAGGCCATTATCTGACAGGTCAGAAAGACTACGTGGCGCGCGGCTCGCTGCAGACCGGCCTGTCCATGCAGGCCGACATGGATACCACCAAGCGTGACCGCGCACAGCCCGGCGCGGTCAGGAAGACCGCATACAGCACCGACGTCTATTGCGGCTACGCCAAGCAGGCCGATGCAGAGATCACCAGCCTCATCACCAGGAACAGCACCGCCGGAGCGCAAGCCCGGTCGGCCACGCTCGCCGCGAAGCCCGCGCCCGCACAGGGTGCGGCCCTGTAAGGGCGCAACGCGGTTGGCGGCAATCATCGCGATGCGCCGCGCGGCCGCTCACGCCGCGGCCAGCTCCTCCACCTGCGCCAGTTCGTTGGCGCGGTGAAAGAAACGCAGCGTCATGCGCTCGCCGCAGGCTGCATCGATGTTTTCGCGCGTGAGCAGGTGCACCGCGCGCATGCCGCCAGCGGATGCCGGGATCACGCGCAGGATCGCCGGAGTCCATGGCAGCGCGCGCCCCGCGCACCGCACCGCGCCGGCGTAGTCGTCCGCGGCCGGCATGCACATGCCTTGCGGCAACATCACCTGCAGCGCCGATGGCGCCTGCGCCGCGGCAACGACACCGCTGATCTCGTGCGGTCGCGCCAGCAGTGCCGCGGCTGCCCTGACTTCGCCAAGCTGGATCAGGCGGCGCGTCTCGCTCGACGAGCAATGATTGCCCGCGACGGCCTCCGCCGGCCCGCGCAGCGGCACGGGCTCCACCGCGAATCCCCACAGCGCCCCGAGCATGCGCAGGTAGTCGACCTTGCCCTTGCGGCCCCGTCCGCATGCGAAATTCTCGCCCACCACCAGCGCGCGCATGCCCAGTTGCCCGGCCAGCGTGGTGCCCACGAAGTCCTCCACGGCCTGCGCGCTGCGCTGCCTGTCGAAGCGCAGGACCAGGCAGGCATCGGCGTCGCCGGTGGCAGCCAGCAGGGCCAGGCGCTCGTCCAGGCTCGACAGCAATGGCGGCGGCCCGTCGGGATGGACCACGGCGCGCGGGTGCGGATCGAACGTCACCACCACGGCGGGCAGCCCGGCCTGCCGGCCGCGCGCGCGCAGCAGCGACAGCACGCGCCGGTGTCCGCGGTGCACGCCGTCGAACATGCCGATGGACACAACCGCGCCGCGTGGCGCGAATTCGCTTGCTTCGGTGATGACTCTCATGGATTCGTCTCCCGCACGGTAGGCATCCGCGTGAACGACCGGGGCAACACGCCCGGGACGCATGCAGCGAATGCTATGGCGTGAAACGCTGCGCTTCCAGCGCGGGCCCGAGCATAAAGACTATAACCGGCGCTCGCCGAAGGGTTTACCTGTAAGGCGTCGCCCCTATTCCGGCCGCGCCGCATCCTGCCGCTGGAACAGCGTGCGCAGCACCGAGCGGATCCACTGGTTGCCCGCCTCGCGGTGCACGCGATCGTGCCAGTACAACGCGATCTCGATGCTGGGCAGCGTCAGCGGCGACTCCACCATTTGCAGCCCCATGTCCCTCGCCAGCACTGTGCCCAGCGTCATCGGCAGCATCACCACTGCATCGGAATGCCTGACGATCATCGCCGCCGCGGTGAACATCGGCACGCGGCAGACGATGTTCTCGCGCGGCACGACAGCCTCCAGCGCGCGCTCGATGGAGAGGTGCTCGTGCCCGGTGCCGGCCGCCGTGACCAGCACGTGTTTCTCCGCCGCGAATTCCGCCAGGTCCGTCGTCGGGCCCAGGCGCGGATGGCCGGCGCGCGTCACCGCCACGTAGCGTTCGCGCCAGAGCGGCTGCCGCCGCACGCCTTGCGTGAGGTTGGGAAACGAGCCGACCGCGATATCCACCAGCCCCGACTCCAGCCACAGGTCGATGTGCTGCGCATCGCAGTTCACGGCCTGCACGCGCACGCGTGGCGCCGCGATGCCGAGGTGGTTGATGATCGGCGGCAGCATCTGCGCCACGCCCGCATCGGTGATGAAAAAACTGAAGGTGCGCTCCGCCTTGGCGGGATCGAACGGCACGTGGTCCGAGCGCAGCGCGCGCATGCGCTCGAGGATGCCGCGCACCGGCTCGGCCAGCGCCAGCGCCTTGGGCGTGGGCTCCATGCGCAGCGCCACGCGCACGAACAGGGGATCGCCGAAATACAGCCGCAGCCGCGCCAGCGTCTTGCTCAGCGCAGGCTGCGTGAGATTGAGCACGCGCGCGGCCTTGGTCAGGCTGCGCTCGGCTAGCAGGACCTCGAATACCTGCAGGTGATGGAGGCCCAGTTCGTCTTCATTCCGCGAAGGAATAGTGTCCATGACTTCGTCTCGATAGTAGAAGGCCGGCATTCCATTTAGTCTACTTTCAACGCACGGCCTTGAACACAGGAAGCCGCGAGATGCGCGCCGGACGCACACACAAAAGCGCACCAGAGACAGACATGCAGTGTTCTTCCCGATGATGGTGCGAAGACTTCCCCAGCATCGGGCAATGTCCACGAAAGGAGGATCTACCATGCCAGGCTTTCCCTTTGCAGCCCACGACACCGCGCATGACCAGACGCCCGACGCGCATCCCGGCATCACGGCGCAGGCCTTCCGCGAAGCACTCGCCAAGGCCGTCACGCCGGTGACCGTGATCGCCACCGACGGTGCTGCCGGCGTGGCCGGTGTCACCTGCTCGGCGGTGTGCTCGGTCTGCGACAACCCGCCCACGGTGCTGGTCTGCATCAACCGCAAGAGCTACGCCAATGCCGTCATCAAGACCAACGGCGTGCTCAGCGTGAACTGGCTGCAGTCCGCGCAGTCCGCCGTGTCGCAAGTGTTCGCCGGGGCCGGTGCGTTGCCCATGCCGGAGCGCTTCGCCAACGGGGACTGGGGCACCTTGCAGACCGGCGCGCCATGCAGCCAGGCCGCCAGCGTGACGCTGGACTGCCGCGTGGCGGAGTCCTACGAGGTCGGCAGCCACAGCATATTCATCGCGCATGTGCTGGCGGCCAGCCACGCCGACGCCGTTTCGCCGCTGGTCTATTGCCAGCGCGCCTATGCCACCACGCAACCCGTCGCTGCCTGAGCGCAGGCGTCTGGCGCGCACAGCCACCGCACCATCACCGCAGCACCAGATCGCATCGCATCCCCGCGAAGTCGATTCACTCAAGGAGAAGACAGCCATGATCCGCACCGGGAAGCAGTACCTGGAATCCCTCAACGACGGCCGCGATGTCTGGGTCGGCAACGAGAAGATCGACAACATTGCCACCCATCCGAAAACGCGCGACTACGCCCGGCGGCATGCCGACTTCTACGACCTGCACCACCGCCCCGACCTGCAGGACGTCATGACGTTCATTGACGACGACGGCGAGCGGCGCGCCATGCAGTGGTTCGGCCACCGCGACAAGGAACAGCTGCGCCGCAAGCGCAAGTACCACGAGACCGTCATGCGCGAGATGGCCGGCGCGTCCTTCCCGCGCACGCCGGACGTCAACAACTACGTGCTGACCACCTATATCGACGACCCGCAGCCGTGGGAGACGCAGTCCATCGGCGCCGAAGGCCGCATCAAGGCCGCGAACATCGTCGACTTCATCCAGTTCGCCAAGGAGCGTGATTTCAACTGCGCGCCGCAGTTCGTCGACCCGCAGATGGACCGCTCCAACCCGGACGCACAGCAGAAATCGCCGGGCCTGCGCGTGGTGGAAAAGAACGACGAAGGCATCGTGGTGTCCGGCGTCAAGGCCATCGGCACCGGCGTGGCCTTCGCCGACTGGATCCATATCGGCGTGTTCTTCCGCCCCGGCATCCCGGGCGACCAGATCATCTTCGCCGCCACCCCGGTCAACACCAAGGGCGTCACCATCGTCTGCCGCGAAAGCCTGGTCAAGGATGATCCCATCGAACATCCGCTGGCTTCGCAGGGCGACGAGCTCGACGGCATGACCGTGTTCGACAACGTCTTCATCCCGTGGTCGCACGTATTCCATATCGGCAACCCCGAGCATGCCAAGCTCTATCCGCAACGGGTGTTCGACTGGCTGCACTACCACGCCCTGATCCGCCAGATGGTGCGCGCCGAGCTGGTGGCCGGCCTGGCCGTGCTGATCACCGAGCATATCGGCACCAACAAGATCCCGGCCGTGCAGACGCGGCTGGCCAAGCTGATCGGTTTTCACCAGGCCATGCTGGCACACGTGATCTCCAGCGAGGAACTCGGCTTCCATACGCCGGGCGGGCACTACAAGCCGAACATCCTGATCTACGACTTCGGCCGCGCGCTCTACCTGGAGAATTTCTCGCAGATGATCTACGAGCTGGTCGATTTGTGCGGCCGCAGCGCACTGATCTTCGCCAGCGAAGACCAGTGGAACGACGAAAAGCTCAACGGCTGGTTCGAGCGCATGAACAGTGGCCCGGTGGGCAAGCCCCACGACCGCGTCAAGATCGGCCGCGTGATCCGCGACCTTTTCCTGAGCGACTGGGGCAACCGCCTGTTCGTGTTCGAGAACTTCAACGGCACGCCGCTGCAGAGCATCCGCATGCTCACCATGCAGCGCGCCGAGTTCTCCGGCGCGGGTCCCTACGGCAAGCTGGCGCGCCAGGTCTGCGGCATCGACGCCACCGCGGCCGACGAGACCGAATACAAGAAGACCGCCGACTACGCCAAGGCGCTGGATTCGGCCCGCCACCAGGAGGAAGTGGCACTGGCCGGCGCACTGTCCATCTGAACCCGGCCGACCAGCATCCCGCCCGCCGGCGTGGCCCCTTGCCGCGCCGGGCGGCCGGCTTTCCATTGCTTCCGTCCGTATCACAAAGGAACCCCGACATGCCCAAGAACGACATCCTCGACACCCTGTTCGGCAACGCCCGCAGCCAGAACGGCTGGCGCGACCGCTCCGTCTCCGACGCGCAGCTGCGCGAAATCTACGAGCAGATGAAATGGGGCCCGACCTCCGTCAACTGCTCGCCCGCGCGCATCGTGTTCGTGCGCACGCAGGACGCCAAGCTCAAGCTGAAGGACGCGCTCGCCCCCACCAACGTCGACAAGGTGATGAACGCACCGGTGGTGGCCATCGTCGGCTACGACACCAACTTCCACCAGGCGCTGCCCGAACTGTTCCCGCACAACCCGGCGGTCAAGGCCTGGTTCGAAGGCGAGGAAAAGAGCGCCTTCCGCGAGACCACTGCGTTCCGCAACGGCACGCTGCAGGGCGCCTACCTGATCCTGGCCGCGCGCGCGGTGGGGCTGGACTGCGGCCCGATGTCGGGCTTCAACAATGCCGCCGTGGACGCGGCCTTCTTTGCCGGCACCGCCATCAAGTCCAACTTCATCTGCGGCCTGGGCTACGGCGATCCCGCCAAGGTCTTCGCACGCAGCCCGCGGCTGTCGTTCGAGCAGGCCTGCACGCTTGCATGAGCGCGCAGTCCGGCCAATCGCTTCCTTACCGGTCCCCCAACGCAGGAGAAATAACCATGCGCAATCTCGACCAAGACACCATCACGCAGGCGGTACTCGCGCGCCTGACCGATACCCCGGATCCGCGCGTCAAGGAGATCGTGACCAGCCTGGTGCAGCACCTGCACAGCTTTGCGCGCGAGGTCAGGCTCACCGAGGCCGAATGGCTCAGGGGCATCCGCTTCCTCACCGACACCGGCCACAAGTGCGACGACAAGCGCCAGGAGTTCATCCTGCTGAGCGACGTGCTGGGGCTGTCGATGCTCACCGTGTGCATGAACAACCAGAAGCCGCCCGGCTGCACGGAGGCCACGGTGTTCGGCCCTTTCCATGTCGAAGGCGCGCCGCAGTTCGAGGATGGCGCCGACCTCGCCAACGGCGCCAAGGGCGATCCTTGCGACGTGCATTGCACGATCCGCGACCTGGATGGCAAGCCGGTGGCCGGCGCCACCATCGACGTCTGGCAAGCCGATGCCCAGGGCAACTATGACGTCCAGTACGAGGGGCTGGACGCGGCGCAGGCACGCGGCGTACTGCAAGGCGGAGACGACGGCAGGTTCAGCTTCAGCACCATCGTGGCGCAGGCCTACCCGATTCCGGACGACGGCCCGGTGGGAGAGCTGCTGCGTGCCACGGGCCGCCATCCGTGGCGTCCCGCCCACCTGCATTTCATGATCAAGGCACCCGGCTACGAAACCCTGGTCACGCATGTGTTCCGCAAGGGCGACCGCTACCTGGACTCCGACGCGGTGTTCGGCGTGCGCGAATCGCTCGTGGGCGAATGGGTGCCGCAGCCCGACGGCCGTCACCGGCTCGACTTCGACTTCGTGCTGCACCGCGCCGCCGCGGCATAGCCGCGGCCGCAGGCCGCCCGCCCGCGGCGCGCCGCACCGGCCGGTTCAAGTTGTTGTTCCCCTCTTGCAGACAACCAGGAAATCTTCATGGAAAAACGACTTGCCGGCGCCGGTACGGCGCCAGCCTGCGCGCGCGTGCACCGCTCCCCGGCGCTGCCCCGCCGCGGGGTGGACATCGCGCTGGCCGCCACGCTCGCGCTCGGCAGCGCAGCCGCGCTGGCCACCGAGGGCGGCGGCAGCTCATACCCCGTCGGCGTGGAGACCAACTACAACGGCATGATGCTGCCCGAGGGCTTGCACGCCTTCTTCTACTACTCGTACTACAAGGCCGCCCGCTCCAAGGACGACAACGGCCGCGACAACAGGCAACTCGCAGACTTCAGCCTGGAGGTCAATTCAGTCGCCGCGCGGGTGAGCTACGTATGGCACCTACGATGCCAGCGCGCGCGTCAACACCGGGCGCAACTACTACCAGTTCGCCCCCTTCTTCGCCGTGACCTGGTTCCCGCTGCCCAAGGTCGATGTGAACGCCAAGTTCCGCTACGGCTTCAACACCCGCAACAACGCCACCAACTACCAGTCCGGCGACGAAGCCACGATCGAATTCAGTGCCGGCTACCGGCCCGTCGCGCCACTGCAGTTCGGCATCAACGGCTACGTCTACCGCCAGACCACCGATGACCGCCAGAACGGCCAGGTCGTCAACGGCAACGGCAACCGCGGCCGCGTCAACGCACTGGGCCCTTACCTGAGCTACAACATCACGCCGGCCATGCCGCTGATCCTAAAGCTGCAGTTCGAGTTCGATGCCCACGACCGGCCCAAGGGCACGCGGCTGTGGCTGCAACTGAAGATTCCCCTGTAAGCGGCCGCGAACACCACCAGGATCGCCGCCCTCTCCTTCTCACCCGAAGCAACTCGAACCACACTGCCATGAGCATCGAATTCCGCCACGCCCAGCCACGCGGGCACGCCGACCACGGCTGGCTGCGCGCCCGTCATTCTTTCTCCTTCGGTTCGTACCACGATCCCCGCCATCTGCGCTTCGGCCCCATCGTGGTCCTCAACGAAGACCGCATCAGCCCCGGCATGGGCTTTGGCGAACACGCCCACCGGGACATGGAGATCATCTCCTATGTCATCAGCGGCGCCCTTGCGCATCGCGACAGCATGGGCAACGGCTCGGTGCTGCGCTATGGCGACGTGCAGCGTATGAGCGCCGGCCGCGGGATCGCGCACAGCGAATTCAATGCCTCGGCCAGCGAGGAGGTGCATTTCCTGCAGATCTGGATGGAGCCGCGCGAAAAAAGCCTGCCCGCAAGCTACCAGGAGCAGCACTTCGATGCGGCGTCCAAGCGCGGCGCGCTGCGCCTCATCGCCTCGCCCGATGGCCGCGACGGCTCCGTGCTGATCCATCAGGACGCCTGGCTGCGCGCGGCCATCCTCGACGGCGCCGACAGGGTGGAGTACCAGTGCGTCGCGGAGCGCCAGGCCTACCTGCAGGTGGCGCGCGGACACCTGCGCGCCAACGGGCACCAGCTTGACCAGGGGGACGCGCTGAAGATCGCCGGCCCGTGTGCGCTGACGCTGGACGAGGGCCGGGATGCGGAAGTGCTGCTGTTCGACGTGGCGCGCGTCTAGGAAAATGGGCCGCGACCGCCGCCTCCCGCCGCCGTCGCGGCTGCAACGCAGGCGGCAAGCGCGGCCGCGTGCCCGGCTAGGCGGGCTGGCCCAGCAGGAAGGATTCCAGCGCCGCGCTGGTGGCGGCCGGCGTTTCCAGCAATGGGTAGTGGCCCGCTCCGGCCAGCACCTGCACGGTCGCGTCGCGGTACCACTGGAGTGTAGTGGCGCGCGCGGCCGCCTCGGTGTTGACGGCGTCATGCTCGCCCACCAGCACCAGGATCGGGCGCTCGCTGCCTTCGACCTGCTGGCTGATGTCGGTACGGCTGGCATCGCGCGCATAGCTGGCGAAGGCGGCGGCATCGATGCTGTCCCAGCTGGCCTGGACCACGGCCCGCGCAAAAGCCGCGGCATAGCGATTCGCGGTGCCAGCCGCCACCAGTTCCGCGCGCCGCTGCGCCGACTCGGCCGCCGCCTGCAGCGTCTGCAGGCGCTGCGGATCGTTGCTGCCGCCGCGCGCGTTGAGCCCGGCGATCGACACGATCGCATCCACGCGCTGCGGCAGCGCCACCGCAAGCATCTGCGCGGTCAGCGCGCCCAGCGAGTGCCCCGCCACGGCGAACTGCCGCCAGCCCAGGAAATCGGCCAGCCGCGTGGCATCGATCACGGCCTCGCGCAGGGTCATCAGCCCGCGTTCCTTGCGTGCCTGCCCGTAGCCGCGATACTCCACCGCGACATACTGGAAGGCGTCGAGGTCGGCCCAGCGCAGCATGTCATCGAAGGCGTCGCGCGTGCCGAGCAGGCCGGGAAACAACATCACCTTGCGCGCGCCGGTGCCGGTCAGCTTGAACGACATCATGGCGTCACCTCCGAGGCCGCGCGCGGCAGCCATGCTTGCAGTCCTGCTTTGTTGCGATCAGACATGGATCGGGTCCTCCTTCTGCATTTGCTTGCGCAGGTCCTCGTGCGAGACGTTGAACTGCGGCGAGATCTTCAGCTCCGTGCCCAGCAGCGCCTCTTCCTCGTCCATCTTGAAGCCGAGCGACTTGGTCGCCTCGAACATCACGCCACCCGGGGTGCGCACGTAGACCGATTCGAAATAGCCACGGTTCTTGCGGTCCGAGAAATCGGTGAAGCCCATGCCCTCGGTGTCGAACTTCACGCGGGCCTGGCTATCGTAGTCCGCCACGTCGAAGGCGCCGTGGTGCACGATGCCTTCGGCCAGCGTCCAGGTGCCCTGGCGCAGGTCTGGCGCGTGCAGTACGTCGATGCGGCGCCCGGCGCCGCCCTCGCCCGCCTCGTAGCGCGTGAAGCTGCCGTCGTCCGCCGTCTTGCGGAAGTACCAGGCGCGCTCCATGAAGGTGTCCATGTCCTCCAGCTCGCGCACGGTCACGGTCCAGTTATGGAAGCCGCGCACCGCGTATTGCGCCGGCACGTGCCCGGAGCGCCACGGCTTGCGCGTATCGGCGGGATCCTCCACCACTTCGAAGTCGATGCCTGCATGCACCACGCGCAGGTACTTCTCGCCGAAGCGCTCCGACTCCTGCGCAATGGCGATGCCGTTGCGGCCGAAGTGCTCGCGCCAGAAATCCAGCGAGCCCGCCGGCACCGAGTAGGCAATGGCTGTGAACTGGCCCGATCCCTTGCGCCCGACGAGTTCCGTGCGTCGCATCGGGAAGGTGGTCATCACCGTGCCGGGGGTGCCATCCTCGTCGCTGAAGTAAAGGTGGTAGATGGGTATGCGGCCATCGTAAAAGAGCGTGCGCTTGATAAAACGCTGCCCCATCACCTTGACGAAGAAGTCGACATCGCCCTGGGCCGTGCTGGTGCACAGCGTGATGTGATGCAGACCACGAATGAGATTGCCTTGCGTATTGTCCATACCGTCTCCTTGACTGCCCGCGCAACCGGTGCATGCGGGCCTGGCAGAAGTATGGAAGGGCACCCGGCACGCGGCCATAGCCGCAAAGGCATAGACCGAATGCCAAAACGGCATCCGGGGGCGTCAGGCGGAGCGGGCCCCGTCGCCGCTTTCACCCCCATCGTCCGCGTGGCCGTGGTCGGCCAGCAGGGAGTGGATCAGGTCGCGGAACCACTTGTTGGCGGGATCCTTGTGGAAGCGCTCGTGCCAGAACTGGCGCACCACGAAGCCGGGGATGCGCACCGGCAGCTCCATCACATGGGCGCCGACCAGCCTGGCCACTTCCTCCCCGGCCCGGCGCGACATCGTGAACAAGGCGTCGGAGCTGGGCAGCGTGGTGAGCACGGTCAGGAAGTTCGGCAGCGTGACCACGAAGCGCTCGGCGCAAATGCTGTCCAGCAAGAAGCGCTCGAGCGCCTCGTAGCCGATTGGCAGCGGTGCCACCAGCGCATGCGAGGCATTGAGATAAGCCTGCTCGTCCARCACGCCCTGCGCGGCCGGATGGCCGGCGCGCGCCAGGCAGACATAGTCCGAGGCGTAGAGCCGGCGCTGGTAGAACGGGGAGCGGCTGATCGCGAAGCTGCCCAGGGCAAGGTCCGCCTCGCCCTCCTCCAGCATCTCCTCCACGCCATGGCGCGGCGCTGCAATCGCCCGCACGCGGATGCCCGGGGCATGCTCCGCCAGGTGGCGCAGCAACCGCGGCAGCAGGAAGGCCGCGCCGAAATCGGTAGCGACGAAGCTGAAGCTGCGGTGCGACAGCGCCGGATCGAACTGGTCGGGGCTTTCTATCGCCTCCTGCATCAGCTGGATCACGGTGGCGATGCGCGGCGCCAGCTCACGCGCGCGCGGCGTGGGCGACATGCCGGCCGTGGTACGCACGAACAGCGGATCGCCGAAGTACTGGCGCAGCTTGCTCAGCGACTGGCTCATCAGCGGCTGGCTCAAGCCGAGGCTGTCTCCGGCCTGGGTCAGGCTGCGCTTGCGCAACACCGCGTCGAAGACRATCAGCAGCCGAAGGTCGAGCGAGGCGGCGAAACCGGCATTCTTTGCCATGAACAGAATTCCTGTGTGGACTGTGGCGCACTGCCTGGCGGGAGCGAACGCCAGCGCCGCGGCAGGCTTCCTTGTACCCGAACCGCGCGCGCCCGTGTGGCCGGCGCGCATTCAAGTTCCGAATGGCGCCGATGCGATTGTGCGTATCGACACCCGCCGGGCCGGCCGGTACCTTGCACACGGATTCTAGGCGACGCCGATCCAAACAAGGAACCGAACATGTCATACGATGAACGAATTGCGATTATCGGGGCCGGCCCCGTTGGCCTGACCACCGCACTGACGCTGGCGCGCCGCGGCGTGCCCTGCGTCGTGTTCGAGAGCGCGGACGAGATCGCGCGCGAGCAGCGCGGCGCAGCCTTCCATCCGCCCACGCTGGAGATCTTCCGCGAGCTCGGCGTCGAGGCGGCGCTGACGCGCATGGGCATCCGCATCCCGGTCTGGCAGATGCGCGACCGCACCGAAGGCGTCTATGCCGAGTTCGATCTCGGCACGCTGTCCGCGCTGACGGATTTCCCGTTTCGCTTCCACCTGCCCCAGCACTACCTGTCCAGCCTGCTGGTCGAAGAACTGCGCACCTTGCCCGGCGTGGAGCTGCGCTTCGGTGAAAGCCTCGAATCGGCCACCAGCGACGGCGAGCGCGCCACGCTCCGGCTGCGCAGCAAGGACGGCTCGCGCGCGTTGCAGGTGCCATGGGTGGTGGGCGCCGACGGCGCCCGCAGCATGGTGCGCAAGAGCGCCGGCTTCGCCTTCGAGGGCTTTACTTGGCAAGAGAAGTTCCTGGTGACCAATGTGGCCATGCCGATGGAGCCGCTGGGCTACACCGGCACCGCCTACGTCTCCGACCCGGACCACTGGGCGGTGGTGCTGAAGCTGTACGACGATGCCCGCCCCGACCTCTGGCGCGTCGCCATGCCGGCCGACCCCGACGTGGACGACGCGGTGCTGCTCGAACCCGCCAATGTGCAGGCCCGCCTGCGCGAGACGCTCGGCGTGGACATGCATTTTCCACTGGCTTACTCCGGCACCTACCGCGTGCACCAGCGCGTGGCGGACACCTTCGTCAAGGACCGCATCCTGCTGGCCGGCGACGCGGCCCATATCAACAACCCCATCGGCGGCTTCGGCCTGAACGGCGGCGTGCATGACGCCTTCAACCTCGGCAACAAGCTGGCCGAGGTATGGCACGGCCGCGCCGGCGCCGGGCTGCTGGACCTCTACTCGCGCCAGCGCCGCACCGTGGCGGTGGAGGTGGTGCAGAAGAACAGCATCCGCAACAAGAAGGCCATGGAAGAGCGCGACCCGCAGGTGCGCCGCCAGAACCAGCAGGCCATGCACGCGATCTCGCTCGACCCGCGCAAGACCCGTGAATTCCTGCTCGACAGCTCGATGATCGCTTCGATACGCCGCGCCGATGCCATCGCCTGAGGCGATGCCATGGGCGCGGCATGACCGCGGCTCCGGCCGCCACCACTGGGAGACACCACACATGATGCAAGACCGCTTTATCTACTCGCCCCTGCCCGCGCGCGTGGTGTTCGGCGCCGGCTCGCTCGCGGCGCTGCCGCGCGAGCTCGACCTGGTCGGCGCGAAGCGCGCGCTGGTGCTGTGCACGCCCGAGCAGACCGCGCTGGCGGACCAGGTCGCCGCGCTGCTGGGCGATCGCCATGGCGGCACGTTCCCGGGTGCGGTGATGCATGTGCCCATCGAGGTCGCGCGCCAGGCGCGCGCGCTGGCCGCGCGGCTGGGCGCCGACTGCGCGGTGGCGGTGGGCGGGGGGTCCACCATCGGCCTGGGCAAGGCGATCGCGCTGGAGTCGCCCATGCCCATCGTGGCGGTACCCACCACCTATGCCGGCTCGGAGATGACACCGATCTACGGCATCACCGAGAACGGCGAGAAGAAGACCGGGCGCTCGGTGCAGGTGCTGCCGCGCAGCGTGGTCTATGACCCGCGGCTCACGCTGAGCCTGCCGCCGGCGATGTCCGCCACCAGCGGCCTGAATGCCATCGCGCATTGCGTGGAAGCGATGTACGCAGCCGACGCCAACCCCGTCACCACGCTGATGGCCRAAGACGGCATCCGCGCCCTCGCCGGCGCGCTGCCCGATGTCATGGCACGCCCGCATGACCTGGCCGCGCGCACCGCCTGCCTGTATGGCGCCTGGCTCTCCGGTTCGGTGCTCGGCAGCTGCGTGGTGGCGCTGCACCACAAGCTCTGCCACACCCTGGGCGGCATGCTCAACCTCCCACATGCCGAGACCCACGCCATCATCCTGCCGCATGCCGTGCAGTACAACGCGGCCGCCGCGCCGCGGGTCATGGCGCGCATTGCCAGCGCGCTCGGCGGCGACGACGCCGCGCGCGGCCTGCACCGGCTGGCGCGCCGCCTGCAGGTGCCGCTGGCGCTGGAGCAACTTGGCGTACGGCACGCAGACCTGGCGCGCGTGGCCGACCAGGCCTTGCGCGCGCCCTACCCCAACCCGGCGCCGCTCACGCGCGAAGGCATCTTGCACTTGCTGGAGAACGCATTCGCGGGCGTGGAGCCGAACTGACCAGGCGCGCTGGCGGTTGCCTCCCGCAGCCGAAAGAAAAACGCGAAGGGCCGGCAGGAATTTCCGCCGGCCCTTCGTGCATCCGGCCAACCCGGTGCCGCAGCGATACCGGGGCCGGCGCAGTGCCATCAGAATACGTGCTTGATGCCCACCATGGCGCCGAGCTGGGTGGCGCCCGGCGCGGGATTCGCGCCAGGCTGGCCGTTGCTGACCGACAAGGCCGACTGCCCGCCGTTGTTGATATAGCCAGCGGTGGCGTAGACCGAACTGCGCTTGCTCAAGGCATAGGTGGCGCGTGCGGCGAACAGCCAGGCTTTGTTGCTGCTGTCATGGAAACGCAGGTAGAACGCTTCGCCGTCCACGCTGAAGGCCGGCGTCACCGCGTAGGAAACCCCGCCGTACCAGAGATCGCTGCGCGGCGTGGGGCTGCCCTTGTTGTCGCGCCGCACCAGCCCCAGGCCCGCCTTGGACTCGCCGAAACGCACGAAGCCGTTGAGCGAGAGGCGGTCGTCGCGCAGGCCGCTGCTGGTCAGTCCGCCGAAGGCGCCCGGCCCGCCGCGCAGCGAATCGTAGGCGGCGTTGACCACCCACGCCCTGGCGTCATACTGCAGCAACGCGGACCACTCGCGGCAGGCACGCGGGTCGGCCGGGTTTTCCCCGCCGCAGTTGGTGCCGGCCGGGCTGGGGCCGGCATTGGCGCCGTCACGCCCGAAGCTGTAGCTGGCGCCCATGGTGAAGCCGCCGAAGGTGCCCTTGTAGGTAATGGCGTTGTCGGCGCGCGAGTTGGCCATATAGCTGTCCAGCGAGGCCGAGCCGAAGGTGTTTGGGCCGAGCATGTCGGCTTCCAGGTTGGCCCAGAACGTCATGGTGTACTGGCGGCCGAGCCCGAGCTGGCCCCAGTTGCCCGCCAGCCCGACATAGGCCTGGCGCCCGAACAGCCGGCCGCCCTGGTTGGATACGCCGTTGTCGGGCGAGAAGCCGGACTCCAGCACGAACACGGCCTTCAGGCCATGGCCGAGGTCTTCGTTGCCGCGCAGGCCCCAGCGCGACGGCACGGTGCCAGTCAGGCCCGGCATGCGGGCTACGTGGTCGCTCGCCGCGCCGACGTGGTTGATGTACTCCACGCCGGTATCGACCACGCCGTACAGCGTGACGGCCTGTGCGGCCGCCACGCACGGCATGGCCGCCAGCACGGCCAGGGTGGCTTGCGTGGCTTGTGCGGCTATCGTGAGCTGGCTTGGTTTCATGGGATGTCTCCTCCGGTACTTGCTGTTGTTGTAGTGAGGCGCCGGCGCAATGCGCGGGCACGCGCGCGCAGGCAACGCGCGAGGCAGGCACCCGCAGGGATGGCGTCGGCGCAGAGTCTCGGCCGTAACCAGCCCCGCGCAGGGGCGCAGGGCAGCGCGCGCCGGCTGCTGCGGCGCGCGCGGCGCGGCGAATGCAGCCGGGCGCTATTCCACCGAGGCGCCGGTGGCGCGCGCGATGTCGGCCCACCGGGCCGCATCGCTGGCGATAAAGCGCTTGAACTGCTCGGGACTGGACGGCGCCAGGTCGACGTTGAGCGCGGCAAAGCGCGCCTTGACGTCGCTCGAACGCAGGGCCTTGAGCACTGCGTCGTTCAGCCGCGCGATGACCTGCGGCGGCGTATTGGCCGGCGCCAGCAGGCCAAGCCACGACATGCTGGCAAAACCCGGCAGGCCCGACTGAGCGATGGCGGGCAACTGCGGACGCGCGGGCGATGGCCGGGCGCTGCTCAGGCCCAGCGCGGTGAGCTTGCCGGCCTTGATGAAGCTGTCGGCCGCGGCCAGGTCGGCGAACATGACCTGGGCGTGCCCGGCCACGACATCGTTGAGGCCCTGCATGGTGCCCTTGTATGGCACGTGCTTCATGTGGATGTGCGCGAGCTGGTTGAAATGCTCGGCACCCAGGTGATTGGACGTGCCGGCGCCGGACGAAGCGTAGTTGACCTGCTCCGGATGGCGGCGCGCGTATTCGATCAGTTCGCCGGCGGTCCGCACCGGCAGGCCCGGGGTGGCCACCAGTACCTGCGGCACTTCTGCCACCAGCGAAATCGGCGCGAAGTCGCGCACCGGGTCGTACCGCACCCGCCCCTTGGGATACACGGCCGGCGCGATGGTCAGCGAAGACGCCGCCATCAGCAGCGTGTAACCGTCAGCATCGGCGCGCGCGACGTATTCCGAGGCGAGCATGGTACCGGCACCGGGCCGGTTCTCCACCACCACCGCCTGGCCGAGCGAATCCTTGAGCTTCTCGGCCAATACGCGGCTCATCACATCGGCGATGCCCCCGCTGGTCAGTGGCACCACCAGACGGATCGGGCGCGTGGGGAATGGCACGGTGGCCGTATCGGCACTGCGGGCGGCGCCGCACGCGAGCAGCGCGCAGGTGGACAGCAGCAAAGCGGGGCGCTTCATAGGGCATTGTCTCCATCATCGTTATCGGCAGCGGTGCCGGCCGGCCCGCTGCGCCTGGTTTTCGATGCATTAGACAATGCGTTGATGGCGGGCGACAGGCCCAATGGCTAATGGATGGCATAAGCGGCTTGCATGCGCGCGCATGCCTCGCATACCCTGGATGGGCGCCTTGCTAGACCGCGGGCTGATCCGCCTTGCCCGCGGCCCAGGCCAGCAGCCAGATGCCCAGCAGCCCGGAATAGATGGTCAGCCCCACGCCCGCGACGCGCTGGTCGGCCAGCAGGTAGCTGGCGCAAAGCCGCTGCTCGCTGTCGATGAACAGCAGCCCGATGGTGAGCCCCATCCAGACATAGTTGCCGCCGAAGAACAGCACCAGCGGCCATGCGCCGGCCCCCACGCCGATATGCGCCGCCATGCCGGCCGCCAGCACCAGCACGTACTTGGCAGCCAGCGTGGCCGGTTCCAGCCGGCTCAGGTCCAGCGCGATAGGCAGCATCCATGCGCCGTAGGCCAGCAGCGCAAACGCCAGCAGGCTCAGCAGATAGGGCCGCAAGGCCGCCGCGACGCGCTCGCGACGCGCGCACGGCAGCAGCCAGGGCAGCGCCCAGCCGGCGCCGGACAGGCCCGGCAGCAGCACCAGCATCTGTAGCGTCATCGAGCCTTCGAGCAGCGCATGCACGCGCGGGATGCACAGCGCACCGCCGGCCAGCGCCAGCGCGGCGGCGAGCCAGGCGCGGCCCGGCACGCGCGCGGCGAGCTGGCGCAGCCAGGGCACCTGGGCGACCGGCGCGGTCATCGCACCCTCCCGCGTGCGAAGTCGTAGGCTTGCTGGTAATCGGCCAGCGCGTAGACGGCCAGCACGCGGCCCCGGGCATCGGTCACGTGCAAGCCGCCGTTGTGCTCGAAGCCGCCCAGGCCATCCGGGATAGCGATGACATCGGCATCGTGCAGCAGCGCCCGCATGGCAGGCGCTGCGAGCGGGGCCGCTACCTGCCAGCCGGGCAGTCGCGCACGGTGTTCCCGCGCGTAGCCGGCCAGGCTGGCGGTATCGTCGCGCGCGGGATCGAATGAGAGCGAAACCAGTCCGATGCGGCCCTCCATGCCGTCGGCGCGGATGCGCGACTGCAGTTGCGCGAACTCTGAGCCGAGCGCGCGGCACACGCTCATGCAGCGTGTGTAGATGAAGTCGACCAGGTAGAGCTGCGCGCCCTGCCCTGGCTGCACGCCCGCGCCGAACAGCCGCGTGGTCTGGCCGAGCTGGTTGCGCGTATCGATGGCGGGCAGCGCCAGCGCGTGTTGTCCGATGCGCTCCGCGCGGCGGTCATCGAGCGTCCAGGCGGTGAAGCCGAAGGTGAGGTAGTGCAATCCCGCGACGGCCAGCGCCAGCACCAGCAACAATGCCAGTGCCGGCCCCGCGGCTGCCGGCCGTGCGGGCGACATCATGTCAGCCGCCCGGCGCGCCCAGCCCGGCGTCGCCGTCGAAGGGCGCTGTCATGGCGGCGGTTTCGGCGCGCGCGGCCTTGACCGTGTCTGCCGTCACCGGCGGCGCGCTGTTGCCCCACTGGCCGCGCACATGCGTGAGCACGGCGGCAATCTCGGCGTCGTTGAGCTGGTCGGCGAAGGCCGGCATGGCGCCGTTGTACGCGCTGCCCTTGACGGTCAGCTTGCCGGTGATGCCGCGCAGGACGATCGCGGCTGCCTTGGCATCCTTGCCGTTGACCCATTCCGAGCCGGCCAGCGGCGGGAACACGCCGGGCAAGCCCATCCCGGTGGCCTGGTGGCACGCCACGCAGCGCCCCTGGAAGATGGCGGCGCCGTCGACGCTGCCGCCGGCCGGCTTGCCGCTGCCCTGCAGGTCGGCGACGGTGCGGCGGTCACCAAACTCCGGCGGCTGGTCGATCGGCGCCACGGCGATRTACCAGGCGCCCCAGGCCACCAGCCCCGCCACGATGGCCAGCACCACCTTGGGAATCGGCGTGCGGCTCTCGTGGGGATCAGGGTTCTCGCGCGAGCGGGCTGCCGCGGCCTGGCGCTTTTCCGATGGGTTGTCCATCTGTGTATTCTCCGGGACGCGGTTACTGGGCTGGCTTGGCGGGCGCCGGCGCCGGCAGCACGGCGCCGGTACGGTTGAGCGACTGCAGGTAGGCGACCAGGTCGAGCGCGGTCGCCGTGGCCACCACCACCTTGCCGGGCGGGTTGAAGGCTTCCGGCAGCGCGACCACCTTGTCGCCCTGCTCGGCCTTGTCCTTGATGTCGAACATGAAGGGATAGCTCGGCATGATGCTGCCCGGCACATAGGCGCGCGGCTGGTACAGGTGGCCCAGGTGCCAGTCGGCGCTGGGCTGGCGCGCGCCGATATTCATCAGGTCGGGCCCGGTGCGCATGGTGCCCAGCAGGTGCGGCTTGTCGTAGTAGTAGTCGCCGGCCACCGCCACGCGGCCCCAGCCGCGCTTGGCGTCCGGTGCGAACGAAGCGTCGCGCGGCTGCTGCGAATGGCAGTAGACGCAGCCGTTGGCGATATATACCTCACGCCCGCGCAGCTGCGCGGCGGAGTACGGCTTGACGCCTTCGGTGGGTTTCACATCCCTGAGCTGAAGGTAGGGAATCACGACCAGGGCGCTGGTTGCCAGGGCAAGCATGACCATGCCGCCGGCCAGCAGGGCTCGTTCATTGTTCACGTTTCAAGCTCCCAGTGCCCGCTTGCGGCCTTGATGGAACAGAGCGGGCCGGTCCCGGTTCGGTCCCAGGCCAAGAATTGCGCATACGAAATTGGTGACGAAGAAGAGATGGCCGAGCAGCATCATGCTGCCGCCGAGCGAGCGCACCTTCAGGTAGGGGATGGTGACGCTCACGGAATCCATGAATGGCCTGGCGGCGTCCAGCATGGCCGTGCCCTGCAGCCAGCCGCCGATGGACAGTCCCACGAAGTACACGCCGATGCCGCCCGCGGCCAGCCAGAAGTGAGCGTAGATCATCCAGCGGTATGGCCATTCGCGGCCGGTCACGCGCGGCACCATGAAGTAGATCGCGCCGAAGAAGGCAAAGCTGACGAAGGCGTACAGCCCCAGGTGGGCGTGCGCCACGGTGTAGTGCGTGAAGTGGGTCACGCGGTTGACCGAGCGCAGGGCCTCGAACGAGCCCTGGGCCGAGCTGAGCGTGTACATCATGCCCCCGAAGGTCATGAAGCGCAGCGTGGGCGAATCGATCAGGCGGTGGAAGTTGCCGCGCAGCGTCTGGTGCTGGTTGATCGAGAACGCGATCACCGGCACCAGCATCATCATGCTCTGCACGATGGACAGCGTGATCAGCCAGCCAGGCACCGGGCCGCCGATCAGGTGATGCCCGCCGACCTGGCCGTAGAAAAAGGCCAGCGCCCAGAAGCCCAGCAACGACAGGCCGTACGACTTGACCGGCTGGCCGATGATCTTGGGCAGGAAGTAATAGATCGAAGCCAGCGCCAGCGGCGTGTAGAACAGGCCCAGCACGTTGTGGCCGAACCACCAGTTCATGGTGGCCTGCTCCACGCCGAAGTGCAGGCCGGGGAAATTGGCCACCAGGAACAGCACCGGGAACCAGAACAGCGCACAGCCCATGTACCAGACCGAAACGTAGAGGTGGTCCACCTTGCGGTTGACCAGCGTCAGCACCAGGGGCATGCCGACCAGCGCGCCGCCCGCCACCAGCAGGATGTCGACCTGCCAGGGAATCTCCAGCCATTCCAGGCCGTCGGAGATGCCGGCGGCGATGCTGCCGATGCCGGCGATCAGGCCCGCGTTCCACAGCGCGGCGCCCAGCACCGCGTATTTCGCGCCCTGCAGGCGTGTCTTGAGCAGGCGCGGCAGCAGGAACAGCGCGATCGACAAGCCTGCCATCGGTGCCCAGCCGTAAGCCACGGCATTCAGGTGGATGGTGCGGATGCGGCCGAAGGACAGCCAGGGCACCTGCGCCAGCAGGTCGGGCTCGTGCAGCTTGACCGAGGCGGTCAGCCCCGCCATGGACGCGACCACCAGCCACACCATGGCGCAACAGATAAACAGGAAGACCACGGGTGCCGACGATTCATCGGCGATATCGCGCGACGAATCGTGCTCCGCCTCGTGGGCAGCCCTGTACGCGTGCGCGCCCGACTGGTCGGAGGCAGGGTCTTCCGACTGCCCCGCCTCCCCGCGGTCGAAGATCACGTTCGCCGCGGCCGGCGAGGTATCGAACAGGCCCTTCTGCATGCTCCAGATAAAGGCCGCGAGCGCGACCACCGAGAGCAAGAAGGCGGATAGCAGGATAGCGATGGTGTTCATGGGACGATCGGTTGCTGCCGCACTTAGCGTATGGCGACGGTTGCCGGGCATGCGGATGCGCCCGCCCTGTGGGTGGCAATATTGCGGACATGCAGGCGGCGCCCGGCGGCAGCCTGCCCTCCGTTAATTCATCCCGGCATGCAGGCATGCGCAGACGATGATCAAACTTGGTTCTTTTTTTGCGAAAGGGCTGGCACAGGCGGGAAACGGCTACGCCTGGGTGCGCCACAGGCCCCGTCCCGTGCAGATTAGGTCCTCGATGGCTTGGCCGCCATAGCCAGTTTTCGGATTTTTCTGGTAACCACCTGTGGGGCCGCTTCGCTGCAGTGCTTGCTGGCATTGCCGGGAATGGCTTGCCCGGCAATGCCGCGGCGGATCGTCGCGCCCGCTGCCTGCCAGTCCTTTTGCATGGCCCGATTCGCACGCCGTTTTTTATGTTGCATTTGAAATGCTTGTTTTATAGAATCGTTGTCAGGTTGCTGCGCCGCACGATGCAAAGACACCGCGTGAGCCCGCCGCAACCGCGATAAATACGACAAGGAAGAAGCGCAATGACCTCGCTGATCGACACCATGCTGGACGAGCACCAACGCATCTTCGCCATGCTCGACGAACTCCATGCCCTGGGCATCGGCTCGGATGCCGGCAAGAAGAAGCTCGTCGAGCTGCGCCAGCTGGTGGTAGCCCACCTGGCGCGCGAAGATCGCCGCCTCTATCCGCCCATGCACCGCCATGCGCAAACCCAGCCGATCGCGCAGGAATACGAGGCGGAGATGCATGTCATCTCGCGTGAGGTGCTGGCCTTCTTCGATAGCTACCGGCAAGGCGGCGACAAGCTCGAGTTCGCACGTGCGCTGGGTCGCACCGTGTCGCGCCTGCGGGCCCGCATGACGCGCGAGGAGATCCGCCTGTACCCGGCCTTCCGCAAGCATTGCGAGGAAGCCGCCACAGCCTGAGTTCCCCGGCATCCCACGGGGATACGTAACCCGACATTCTGCGAGGCGCCCATGCAGCCCCTGCTCCAGACCCAGCCACCCGCCAGCCGCTCCCCTGCCGGTCCCGGCGGCCATCCCGTGCTCGCTCTTGCTTTCCGGCCCTTCTACCTGCTCGCGGCTGCCTTCGCGGTGGTCTCGGTGGGCCTCTGGGCGGCCATCTACCTGGGCTGGTGGCCGGGCGGCGCCGCGCAACCGCCCATGGGCGGCATGCTCTGGCATGCCCATGAAATGGTGTTCGGCTTTGCGGCGGCGGTGGTGGTAGGTTTCCTGTTCACGGCGGGCAAGAACTGGACCGGGCTGCAAACACCGCGCGGCGCGCTGCTGGCCGCGCTGGCGGCCGTCTGGCTGGCGGCGCGCGTGCTGATGTGGACCGGACCGGCGCCGGCCGCGGTGGTGCTGGACCTGGCTTTCCTGCTGCTATGCGCGGCCAGCTTCCTGCATGTATTGGTGCGCGCCGGCAGCAAGCGTAACTACGGCCTGGCCGGCGCCATGTTCCTGCTGTGGGCGCTCAACCTGGCGTTCCATGTGGCCCTGGCGCGGGGTGCCGCGCACGTGGCGCTGCAAAGCGCCGACGCCGGCATCGGGCTGGTGGTGGTGTTCATCACGGTGATCGGGGGGCGCGTCATCCCCATGTTCACCGCCAATTCCGTACCCGGGGTACGGATCCGCCGCTCTTCGCTGGCCGAGCGTAGCGTGGTGCCGCTGACGCTGGCCGCGATGGCCGCCTGCGCGCTGGCCCCGCAAGGCATCGCCACCGCCGCGATCGCGCTGCTGGCGGCCCTGGCCCAGGCGGTACGCCTGGGCGGCTGGGGCTCGCGCCATACCCTGCGCACGCCGCTGACCGCCATCCTGCACCTGGCCTACGCCTGCCTGCCGCTTGGGCTGGCGCTGCTGGCCGCCGCCGCGCTGGGCTGGGCGGACCGCTCCACCGCGCTGCACGCGCTCACCGTGGGCGCCATCGGCTGCGCCATCATGGGCATGATCACGCGCACGGCGCTGGGCCACACCGGCCGCAAGCTCGAAGCGCGCGCCATGGAAACGGCCGCCTACGCTTGCATCGCCGCGGCGGCCCTGCTGCGCGTGGCCGGGCCGCTGCTCTTGCCGCAGTACAAGGCGTTCTGGATCGGCTCGGCGGCGGCAGCCTGGATGGCGGCATTCGCCCTCTACCTGTTCAAGTACGCGCCGTTCCTGACGCGGCCGCGCGCCGACGGGCGCGAGGGCTGACGCCTGCCCCACGGCCAGGGAATCTCCGCACTGGAAGTACGTCAGTACGCAAGCAAGCCGCCCCCATGTCCCACGAACCGCTCCACCCGCCAGCGGCCGGCATCGCGCCGGCCTGTGCCGCCAACGAACCCGCCGTCCCGCACGCTGCCGCCATGGCGCCGCCGTTGCCGGCCGCGGCCTTCAGCATCGTGCTGGGGCTGGCCGTGATCGGCCGCGCGTGGCGCCACGCCAGCACGCTGTGGCAGATGCCGCATGCCATCTCCGAGACGATCCTGGCCTGCGCGGCACTGCTGTGGGCGGGGCTGCTGGTGACCTATGCCGCGCAGCTCCTGCACCGGCGCGGCGCCCTGGAAGCAGAATTCGCGCATCCGGTACGGGGCAGCACGCCGGCCCTGCTGGCCATCGCCACGCTCCAGCTGGTGCCGGCGCTGCTGCCGTATTCGCCGGCCGGCGCGTGGCTGCTGGCCGTGGCCGGCATCGGCTGGCACCTGGCCTTCGCCCTCTGGCACACCGGCAGGCTGTGGCAAGGCGGCCGCGATCCGCGCGACACCACGCCTGCGCTCTACCTGCCCACGGTGGCCGCCAACCTGGCCAGCGGCGCCACGCTGGGCGTGCTCGGCCACGCGGACTGGGGCTGGTTGTTTGTCGGGGCGGGGACCTTGTCGTGGCTGGCGCTGGAATCGCAGGTGGTTGGCCGGCTGCTGCAGCACGAGGGCATGCCGGCCTCGCAGCGGGCGCTGCTGGGCATCCAGTTCGCGCCGCCCATGGTGTGCGCGGCCGCATGCCTGGCCGTAGCCCCGCAATCGGCCCACTCGCAGTGGATCCTCATGCTGCTGGGCTACGGCCTGTTCCAGATGCTGCTCGGCCTGCGCCTGTTTCGCTGGCTTGGCGAACAGCCCTTCCACCACTTCGGCTCGTGGTCGTACACCTTCGGGCTGGCCAGCGCCGCGGTCGGCGTGCTGCAGCTGGCCCTTGCCGGCGTGCCGGCGGCGCGCGCGCTGGCCGGGCCGTTCTTCCTGGCATGCAACCTGGTCATCGGCTACCTGGCGCTGCGTACGGCGGGCCGCTTCGCCGGCAGCCTGGCGCCGCGCGCCGCCGCGCCCGCCGGCGCGGGCAGCGCTGGATGAAGCACAAACGACGATGCCCGTCCGGGGCAAGTGGAAAGCGTCCGGACTGGCTCGTAGAATCTACGAAATTCCTTGCGCCTCAGGTAACCAGTAAATGGATGTCCATTTGAATATTCACGGCCGGCAAGGGCTGGCCGGCCAGCTCTACCGCCAGTTGCGCGCGGGCATCGTCGACGGCCGGCTGGCGCCGGGCGAACGGCTTCCGTCCACCCGGGATCTCGCTACCAGGCTCGGCGTTTCGCGCAAGACCACGCTCGATGTCTTCGAGCGCCTGATCGCCGAAGGCTACCTGCGCTCGCGCGCCGGCGACGGTACCTTCGTGGCGCCCGAGATGAGCCGGCTGGCGCATCCACCTTCGCCGGCATTCCCGAGCCCGGGCTCGGGCTCGATCTGGGAAGAACTGCCGGACGCCCTGCCGCACACGGCACCGGGCGCGGCGCCTGCCTTCGACTACGTCGGCGGCGTGACCGACAAAAGCCTGTTCCCCTTCGACAAATGGCGCAGCTGCGTGGGGCACGCACTGCGGGTACAGGCACGCGGACGAGGCGCCTACCGCGACCCCGCCGGCGAGCAGGAACTGCGCCTGGCGGTGTCGCGCTACCTGGCTTTCAGCCGCGCGGTGGTCAGCAACTGGCAGGATGTCATCGTCACGCATGGCGCGCAGCAGGCCATCGACCTGCTGGCCCGCGTGGTGAGCCGCCCGGGCGACGTGGTGGCCGTGGAAGACCCCGGCTACCCGCCCGCGCGCATCGTCTTCTCCGCCGTGGGCGCACGGCTGGCTTATGTGCCGGTGGACGCGGACGGGCTGGTCGTGGACGCGCTGCCGGACAATGCGCGCATCGTCTATGTGACGCCCTCGCACCAGTTCCCGCTCGGCATGGCGATGAGCCTGGAGCGCCGGATGGCGTTGCTGGAATGGGCCCAGCGGCGCGGCGCGCTGGTGGTGGAAGACGACTACGACGGCGAATTCCGCTTCATGGGCCGGCCGATGGAGTCGCTCAAGAGCCTGGACAACGCCGGCGTGGTGGCCTACGTGGGCAGCTTCTCCAAGACCATCTTCCCCGAGCTGCGGATCGGCTACGTGATCCCCCCGGCCCCGCTCGGCAACGCCATGCGCCGCGCCAAGCAGGCGGGCGACTGGCACAGCTGCACCATGACCCAGACGGCGCTGGCCAAGTTCATGCTCGACGGCTACTTCGCCAAGCACCTGCGACGCATGCACAAGGAATACGCCGCGCGCCGCGAGGCCCTGCTCGCGCACCTAAACGGCCCGCTGGCGCCGTGGTTCACGGCCCATGCGCCAGCCGCGGGGATCCACCTGGCCGCCCACCTGAAGACGGGCGAGGACGAGCGCGCGCTGATCGTGCGCGCCGCGGCGGCCTCGATCGGCCTGTACGGCATCTCCGGCATGTACGCCGGGCGCCAGGCCGAGCCGGGGCTGCTGTTCGGCTATGGCGGCATCGGCGTCGCCGACATCCATGCCGGCATGGAAAAGCTGGCCGGCGTGATGGCGGCGTGATGGCGGCGTGAGGGCGGCCGGCACGTGGTCCGTGTACCGCCCGGCCGCGCCACTGGTTACCTCAAATTACAGAAAACTGGCTCTTTTGAATAGCCAGTACGCGTCCTAATCTTGTTCCTGTCGCGCCCCATCCCGGCGGCGCAAACGAGGAGCAAAGCATGGAACAACGTCTCGACTTCTACAAAGCCAGCCCCGCCGCCATCAAGGCCCTGATCGGCCTGGAAGAGCGCATCGCCAAGAGCGGGCTGGAAAAACCGCTGGTGGAACTGGTGCGCCTGCGCGCCTCGCAGATCAACGGCTGCGCCTACTGCGTCGACCTGCATACCACCGACGCGCGCAAGGGCGGCGAAGACGACCGCCGCCTGGCCACCCTGTCGGTCTGGCGCGAAACCCCGTTCTTCAGCGAGCGCGAGAAGGCCGCGCTGGCCTGGACCGAGGCCGTCACGCTGGTCTCCGAAAGCCATGTGCCCGACGCTGCCTGGGACGCCGTGCGCCCGCACTTCGACGATGCCGAACTGGTCGACCTGACACTGCTGATCTCCGCCATCAATAGCTGGAACCGCTTCGCCATCTCGTTCCGCAAGCTGCCGGCCTGAGCGGGAGACGCCGATCATGACCCGTTCGAACAGCGGGCGGGCGATGCCCCGCCTCATCATCGCCGCCTTCGTGCCGGCCATGCTGGCCCTGGCCGGCGCCGGCCAGGCCCGCGCCCACACGCCGGACGGCAAGYCCGGCCACGCCGAGGAAAGCGTGCAGCCGGTAATGAAGCAGGCGATTCCGGAAGCAGGCGGCAAGAACGTGCTGCTGGCCACGGTCACCTTCGCGCCCGGCCAGGAATCCACGCCGCACGTCCATCCAGGCTCGATCTTCGCCTACGTGCTCGAAGGCTCAGTGGTGTCGCAGCTCGGCGGCGAGCCGGCCAAGACCTACGCCAGGGGCCAGAGCTGGTACGAGCCGCCCGGCGCGCAGCACCTCGTCACGCGCAACGCCAGCAAGACCAGGCCGGCCAGGTTGCTGGTATTCGCCATCGCCGCCGAAGGCGAGCCGATCAAGCGCCCGCTACCTCAGTAAGCCGCGGGAACGGGCTGCGCGCGGGGGAGCCGCCGTCCGGCCCATCACGCCCGCGCATCGCTTGCCTGCCGCCCTCGCCACGCCTAGGCGGGCGCGCGGCGGAACGCGATACCGAAGCGGTTCAGGCTATTGACCGCCGTGACCAGCAAGGTCAGGTCCACCATCTCCCGCTCGGAAAACTGCGGCCGCACCGCATCCCAGACCTCGTCCGGCACATGCGTGTCGGCCACGCGCGTCACCGCCTCGGCCCACGCCAGCGCCGCCCGCTCGCGGTCGGTATAGAGCGTCGTCTCGCGCCACACTTCCAGCAAATCGATCCGTATCGCCATCTCGCCGTCCTTGCGTGCTCGCGCGGAGTGCAGATCGATGCAATAGGGGCAGCCGTTGATCTGCGATACCCGCAGGCGCACCAGGTCCGCCAGCGAATGCTCGAGCCGGTAGCGCTCGCTGCGCCGGTCGAGGCGAAGCAATAGTTCGGTGCTGGTCCGGTTGGCCCGGTAACTGTCGAGGCGCAATGCCATCCCTGTCTCCCCTGCGCGGCCCGGCCGGACGGCCGGACCCATGGCACAGCCTAGTTTCGGCTGGCCGCGTCGACAATAGCCATTTGGTGGCCATTTGGTGGCCATTTGGGGTAGCCAGTGCCAGCTGCCCGCGGCACCGCCGCCCGGCAGGCGGCGCCGGCTAGGCGGGACCGTTCTCGCCGGGCACCGCCGCCCGGCAGGCGGCGCCGGCTAGGCGGGACCGTTCTCGCCGGGCACCGCCGGCGCGGCGCGCGCCTTGCGCGTCACGCTCTTGACGGGAATGCCGACCACCGTGTCCGCGCCGTCGGGGCCAAGCGCCCGGCTCAGCGCCGCGGGCTTCTCCACCAGGTCTTGCAGGCTATAGGAGTCCAGCACTTCGAAGTAGGCCCGCAGCGCCGCGGAAAGCACCCCGCGCAGGCCGCACACGCGCGTGATCACGCAATGGTTGTCGTCGCCCTGGAAGCACTCCACCAGGCTGAAGTCCGACTCCATGGTGCGGATCACCTCCCCCACGTTGATCTCGGCCGCGGGCCGGCCCAGCTCGATGCCGCCCGCGCGCCCGCGCACGGTGTGCAGGAAGCCAGCCTGCCCAAGCTTCTGCACGATCTTGATCAAGTGGTTCTTGGGAATGTCGAACGCATCGGCGATACGCTGGATGGTGACGAGCTCGCCCGGGTAGACCGCGACGTAGATCAGGGTCCGCAGACTGTAGTCGGTGTAGTCGGTCAGTCTCATGGAAAGTGCTCCTCCGCCGTGCGGATCGTGATGCGATTTGCGTGGCAGCCAGGAAGCGCCTGCTGCGGGCGTTGCGCCCTCGGGTGACGGCAGGCGCAGTCTAACATGGACACTTCATGCATCTTTTGCAATGCCGCAAATTTATGTTGCACAGCAAATGCATGTTTAATAAAATGGGTTCCAGGGCGTCGCGAACAGATCGAGATCGCACGCCACCACCGCCCAACGTTGCGGACCCATTCGTCTTATTTGTTGCATTAACTGTATATCTTTGGAGGTTGCCGTGCTGTCCGAAAAATCGAGACCCCTGATCGATGCGAGCGTACCCGTCCTGCGGGAACATGGCCTTGCCATTACCACCACGTTCTATCGCAATATGTTCGCCGACAGGCCCGAGCTGACCAACCTGTTCAACATGGGCAACCAGGCCAATGGTTCGCAGCAGCAATCGCTCGCCTCCGCCGTGTTCGCCTATGCCGCCAACTATGGCGACAACAGCGCGCTGGCCCCCGTGGTCAGCCGCATCGTGCACAAGCACGCCTCGGTCGGCATCAAGCCCAGCCACTACGCCGTCGTCGCCCGCCACCTGATCGGCGCCATCGGCGAAGTGCTTGGCGACGCCGCCACGCCCGAACTCGTCGCCGCCTGGGACGAAGCCTACTGGCTGCTCGCCGCCGAACTGATCGCCGCCGAGACCCGCCTGTACGAGCGCGCCAACACCGGCCCCGACCATCGCCAGCCGGTACGCATCATCGCCCGCGAAGAACAAAGCGCCGACATCACATCCTTCACCTTCGAAGCCGTCGGCGGCACCACGCTGGTCGACTTCCTGCCCGGCCAGTACATCTCCGTGGTGGTGGAACTGTCGCACGGCGTCTTCCAGCAGCGCCAGTACAGCCTGTCCGACGCGCCCAACGGCCGCACCTGGCGCATCTCCGTCAAGCGCGACCGCGGCGACGGTGCCGACCTGCCCGCCGGCGCGGTCTCCAGCTGGCTGCACGACAACGCCAAGGTAGGCGACGTCCTGATGGTCAGCCAGCCCTTCGGCGACTTTGCGCCCAGCATCGAGCCCAGCACCCCGATCGTGCTGCTCTCCGCCGGCGTCGGCGTCACGCCCATGATCTCGGCGCTCAACGCCGTCGCCCAGCGCAACCCCGCCCGCAAGGTCGTCTTCGGCCACGCCGCGCGCATGGTCTCGCACGTCGCCCATATCAAGGACGTCAGGCACGCCGCACGCCAGTTGCCCCAGTTGCGCACGCACTTCTTCCTGGAATCCGGAGAGCAAGCCGAGTTCCTGGCCCAGCCCGCCCTGCCCGGCCGCATGGACATCGACGCCATCTTCGCCGGCGACGACCTCGCCGACGCGGACTTCTACCTCTGCGGCCCGCTGCCCTTCATGCAGGCGCAACGCGCCGCGCTGGAAGCGCGCGGCGTGAAGGCCGAGCGCGTGCACCGCGAGGTGTTCGGGCCGGATCTGCTGGACGGGTTGTTGTAAGGGGATGGCCCGGGCCGATGCTGGCGATGGCCGGCTACGGCGCGCAGGCAATTTTCGGAACGATCCAGGCGGCGAATCAAAATTTTCCGACCATCTGCCCGGGGCATCCAGCATCTAATCGGGAGACCAGAGGACACCAAGCCAGATCTCCCGATGCGAACACTTACCAGACTTGAGAACTACCAGGACGACGCCGGCAACACAGTACGCTACGAGAAGACCTTGGATCGCGGCGTCAAGGTCCTGTTCAGGGGACAGCACAATACGCTGGTCGTCAAACCTGACGCCCTGCTGCCGGGTCTGACGATCATGTTTGACTGCGATCATGGGTACTGCGAAATAGGCAACAACGCATTCAAAGGAACAATCCGCGTCGGACACTACAGCAAGGTCGCCATAGGCGACCACGTCACGTGTACTTCGGACTGCTATATCTCGACCGCCGAGTATGCAACCGTTGCCATTGGCAATGACTGCATGCTCGCCTCCGGCATCGAGATCCGGGCCGACGACGCGCACCCCATCTTCGATGTCGATAGCGGCGAGCGTATCAACCTCCCGCGCCCCATCCACATAGGCGACCATGTGTGGCTGGGCGCGCGCTCCGTGGTTCTGGGCGGCGCGCAGATCGGAGACGGAAGCGTCATCGGGCTGGGTAGCGTGGTCAAGGGCACGATCCCGAACAACTGCGTGGCGGCGGGTATCCCCGCCAAGGTCATTCGCCGCAACTGCGCCTGGGAGCGACCCCACCTGACCCTAAGCAAGCCGTACTACAAGCCGAATGTGCATGCCGTCGACAAATCTCCATAGTGGCATCGCACCAAGGACGATTGAGGCGGGCGCCGTTGTCCTTCTTACGGCGTGCCGGCCAGCGGGGTCTTCACCAAATGAACCAGGCCCCCGCTCGTGAACAGGCGCAGCAAATGCGTACCGGCGGGTCCTTGCACATCGACCTGCGCAGCCGACATCATCGCGCTGGTTCGCGTCACGCCCTGGCAATGGATCCGCAGCGACACCCTGTATTCGCCCGCAGGCACCTCCGCCAAGTCCACGCCCTTGTGCTGGTAGGTGCAGAACCAGCCCTTGTCGTAGTTGACGAAGCCGCCATCATAGAGTTCGCGTGTCAAGCCCGGCCGATTGGCCTTGGCAAGCGGAATCTCGATGTCGCCAGGGCCGCCGTGGAGTATCAGAAAAGAAGATATGTCCTGGTACTCGCCACAGCTAAGGCCACGCAGCACGGCGACACCTTCGGGAAATAACCTGCCGCCCTCGATGCGGACGCGCCGCAGCGCGGCGATCGGCGTCACCTCCGGATACGTCGGTGGCCCGGCATCGTCTCCGATCATCTCCGTATAACCAAAGCGCGGTACGGCGCCCRCCGCCAGGCTGTAGAAGATGCCGAGCAGCAGCGGGACATTATGCTGGGTGACCTGGTTGTGCTCGCGCACCAGGCGCGAACGCGAGACCAGCAGGTTGAAGTTCGAGCATCTGACAAAGCCGCCCAGGTTCGGCACGATTTCCGCGGCGAACTGCGGGTCGGACGGCGAGGTCAGCAGGTAGACGTTCTTGTTGTCGCAGGCGGCGCCGGCGAGCGCCTCGGGCAGCAGGCGATCCAGCACCCGGACCTTCTCCTCATCCGCCTCCCCCATCATATGGGCGGCCACGACGGGCCAGTTGCGCGCGATATACGACCCGATCCGAAACTGCGGCACGGTGGCAACAATGTTGTCGAACCCGTGCTTCATGCCGAAGTACAGAGCGGCTGAGCCTCCCTTGGAAAATCCCGCCAGCGTGCACTGGTTCTTCGTGAGCCCAAGCTCGTCGAGCACGGCGTCGATCAGCGCGAATACCGCCGCCTCGATGCTGAAATCCATGTCCTTGCACACGTAGTACGCACAATGGCCGTCAAACTGGTCCTTGATCCACAATACGTCGGCCGGACAGTCCTGCAACGCGTGCTCGAAATCATAGGTGAACTCGCCAAGCCCGAAGCCGGAAAACACCACGATGAGATGCCTGGCATCGTACTTGCGGCGCTTGCGCCTGAAGGTGACCTCGATGCCGTCCACCATGCGCTTCTGCTCTTTCATGTCCTGTCCTCGCAAAGTTTCCAGTTCCTCCCACAATTCCACTACGCCGCCATCCCGGCTCGCACGCTCTGGCGGCCGCTGCCGGATCGAGTCATCCCGCGGCAGCGCCTCCCGGCTGCCGGACGCTTCCCGCCCCGGACTTGCGCCATGTCGCCTTCACGCCCGTTTCATCGCGCTCAACAGGTTGGAGGCGTTGAGCTGGTCCCAGCTGTGCGCGGGTGCCTCGTCGGCGTGAAACCTGAGCAAGGCAGACCAGCTTGCGGCCGCTTCGCTCCAGTTCCTCGTAAGCTGAGCGACTTCCGCGCGCAGCAGCCACTCCTGCGCGCAATTCGGTCCCCGCACTCCGCGCCGGCGCAGAACCTTCATGGCGTCCTCCACGCGACCGGTCATGCGGTATGCCCGCGCCAGCCGGTACGGTGCCACCTCGGGCCCGTCGAGCAGCGACTTCCAGACCGCGACCGCACGCTCCCAGTCACGGCGGGCGAGAGCGAGTTCGCCGTCCTCCATCTGCATCGCCGCGCTATCGGGATAGTGCGCCAGCAGAATCGACAGCACCGCCCGCGCCTTGTCGAACTGATTCTGATAACGCAGCGCCCGCAGATAGGCACAGGCAACGGCTTCCGGCATTACYGCCGCGTCCGGGAACGCTTGTTCGAATCCCGCGACGGCCTTCGACCATGACTTGCGGTCGAATGCCAGCATCGCGCTTTCCAGCTGGCACACGGCGTCGCCCGGGGACTGTCTCTCGCCCGCCAGCAGCTGTGCCTGTGCCGCGTCCGGATCCCCCATGTTGCGGTAAGCCCGCGCCAGCAGCCCACGCAAGCCGAACGATTTGATCTCTGCATCGGCAAGCCCGTCGATCTCATTGCGCAAGCACGCTATGAGCGCGGGCCAGCGCTGTTGCTGCGCAAGCACACCAGCCTGGTTGCCAATCCGGAACGCCAGCGGCAAGCTCTCTGCGATCCCTGGCTCCCCCATCAGGCACGCCCAGCGCTCGCCACCGGGCGGAGCCAGCCGTGCCACCAGCCGCCATTCGTCCAGCGTCCGAGCTCGCGTGGCCTGCGGCGCGGCCAGCGCCTTCCATGCCTGCTCCGGCTTCCCGCCGGCCTCGTACGCCTGCGCCAGCCTGCAGGCAACGTCTTCCACGTCCGACTGCACCGCTTGCCAGGCCTCGACCGCCTCGTCCCAACGCTGCGCCGCCATGGCCACCTCGGCATGTTCGACACGCAGTGCGGCACTGTCGCGGCGCCGCGGCAGCAAGAGCGCCACTGCTTCACGCGCGGAATTGATCTTGCTGCTCTTGCGCAATGCCTGGACGTAGCGCACGGCAAGGCTGAGCGGCATGTCAGCAATGTCGGGGAAAGCCAGGGCGATCTGACGGGCAGCTTTCTCCCAGTTGCCCCGCACGCTGGCCAGGCGGGCGATCTCGCAGCGGCAGGCCGGATCGCTCGCGGTATGCTTTTCGTAGGCGACCAATTGCTGATGCGCGCGGTCGAAGTTCTTCTCGTGCCGGTAGGCCTGCGCAAGCACCAGATGGGGTTTGTAGCGCCGGAGTTCCGTGAGCGAGAATGCCGGCATTGCCGATCGCAGGGCCTCGGCCGCCTGCCGCCAGTCACCGCCCGCCGCGTGGGCCAACGCGCGGCACAGCAATTGCATGTGTGCAGAAAGCTGGCCATAGGCCGGGGAAGACAGAAGCCGGGCCGCCTCATGCCCCCGGCGTTGCGGCACATGGCAGATCAACAATCCGGCCAGTGCCGATGCATCGTCTGCGACCAATGCCTGCCACGCCTGCGCGGCGGACGCCCAGTCGTGTTCGGCGGTAAGCAGTTCCGCCCGCTCGCGCCGCCCGGGCGCTGAATGGATGGCATCGCCGGCGGAATCGGCCTCGATAACCGCTCGTGCCCGGCCCAGCTTGCCTTGCTCCCTGAGCGCCTGCGCCAGCGCTAGCCGTGCGGCGGCGCGCATGCTGCCGCAGTCGTGCTGTAGCAACGCCGACCAGCGTTGCTCGGCCAACCGCCATCGCCTGCCTGCGCTGGCCTGCGCGGCATAGCCCCGCAACGTGTGCGGATCGGCCTGCGCTTCGTCATAGGGCTGGTCCAGCGCCACCACCGCCTGATAAGTCCGCTCGCAGTTGCGGCCGTCCCGAAACGGAAAGGTCGCGTCGATCCGGGCGCTGACCTCCGGATCCGGCCGGCATCCGCTGGCCAGCATCCGTCCCAGTGCCTCAAGCAGCGCCGCCTCGCTGACGGCCACCGGGCCGAAGCCGTCGCGCCGATAGTCGAAGTAGCCCGGCGCATAGGTATGCAGGCCGGAAAATATCTCATCCTCGTCGAACTGGTAGTAGATGGTGGGCTTGCCCTGTACCGCCATGTCGAACGCGACCGAGGAATAGTCGGTGATCATGAGCGACGCCGCACCAAGCAATGGCTGGATGCCGGCGGCCGCATGCCCGATCACCTTGACGAAGGCGGGTATGTGGAATTGCGCCATGTACGGCTGGATATTGGCATGCGGGAAAAACACCACGGCGTAGCCATACTGCTCGCTGAGCCGGCGCAGCGCCTCGCTGCGCAGCAGGCCGCCCCATGCCCTGGCAAAGCGTGTCTCGGAAAAATCGTGATTGAGGCCACGCGCGCTGCCGGCCACGGTGGACTGGCCCACGACGCTTTTGCGCCAGGTCGGCATGATCAAGATCATCTTGTCCTCGCGCGCGCAGGACAACAGCTTGTCATGGCGCGGCAGCCCGGTCAGCACCACTTCCTTGCGTCCGTACTTATAGCGAGAGCCATCCCCGGCGATGGACTCGTACTCGAAGCGGCTCGTGGTGACGAAGCAGTCGATCCTGCGCTTGCGGTTCAGCCAGCCCGACAGGTCGTCCTTGATGACACCGTGCTGGAGAAAGACGAAATGCTTGCCGTCCAGCGTCTTCGGCCCGAGGTAGTCGGTGACGTAGACATCCGCGTGGGAACTGATCAGCTTGGCGCAAGTGCGCAGCGCCCGCTTGTGTTCCTCGCTGCCGAAGGCCAGGAGCCGGAACCCGTCCTGCTGCAGGCGCCGCCAGTCGTGCGAGTCCTTGCGCAACACGAAATAGGCTTCGCGCTCCGGGCGCGCGTGCAACAGATAACGGTAGAAATGCTCGGCATTGTCATCGGCCTGAATGTCCCGGTCCATCACCAGCCAGGCCCCGGCATAGGCGTTGCCGCTATCCGGCTTCGCCGCAGCCGCCGCGAAATGCTCAACGATGGCGCTTGCCGGCACGCCGTCGCGGTGCTGCGCACCAGCCAGGTTGATGCGCGCCTGCTGGTCGCCCACATGCAGCCTGAGCGTACCCGTATCCCGAGGCAGGTGGATCCACAACCGCCGCTCGCAAACGAAACTGCTGTTCACGAAGTCGTGCCCGACGGACTTGGCGAAGGCCGGAATCCGCTCCACGCCGTCCAGCGTGACGATCTCGACATCCTGCGCATGGCAGAAGTAACGGATCTGGACCTGCCTCTTGGGGGCATCGAACGATTCGACATAGGCGATCTGTTGCTGCGGCGGCAAGCCCTTGAAGCACGCAAGCATGCCCACCTTGTGATAGAACCAGCAGCCGGCCAGCTCGAAATCCTGGATGGTCTTTCTGTCGATATGGCGAAATACTGCGCGGACCAGTTCCTCGAAGCGCGATTTCTGCTCGGGCGAGAGGAACCCGACGACGTCGGGTCGATCGACTATCTGGCGGACATACCAGACCATGTCGTAGACGATCGTCCTCTGCACATGGACCGGAACATGGCCCAGTTCCCGCATGCAGGTTTCCAGCAACTTGAGATAGCCGTTCTGGAGCACGGCTCCGTAGCGGCCGGGATGGGTCCACGAGGAATCCAGCGTGGAGYTGCCGTCCTCGCGCTTGCGATAGTAGTAGATCGCTTTCGGCAGGAATCCCACCGTTCCTTGTCGCAAGCTGGCGAGGAACAGCCCGATAAAGAGGCCGTCCTCGAAGTTCGGCCTGACGGACTCGTCGAACRCCAACCCGGCTTTCCTGATGTCCTGTACCGAAAAGATCGACGAGCTTGCCGACAACTGGAAATTCTTCTTCAGGTCATGGTGGTCCAGTATCTGCTCGCCTGCGGCGAAGCGGTAGCGCAGCGGATGCGTGTCGCTGTATTGCTTCCCGCTCTCGTGATAGAAAACCAGGTTGCACGCGACCATCTTCACGCGGCTGTTGCGATGGCGGTGCAGAAAATCATCGGCTTCGAGAAAGAAGCGAGAATCGACGAAATCATCCGGATCGAGAAACGTCACCCAGTCCGTCCGGACATGCTGAAGCCCAAGGTTGCGGGCCGAAGCCTGGCCGCCGTTTTCCTTGTGGATGTAGCGGATGTTGCCCGGATACCGCCTGCGCCATCTTTCGATGCTCGTGGCGGAGTCGTCGGTCGAGCCGTCGTCCACCACGACCACATCGATATGGCGGATGAAGTCGAGTTCCTGATTGACCAGGCTGGCGAAATACTCGTCCAGGTACTTGCCCACGTTGTAGACCGCCGACACAACGGTGTACCGGTCGTGCCCGGGCTGGCGCCTCGGCTGCACGAGCCCGAGGTCCCGCATGTACTTGCGCATGCCGCGCGCCCGCTTCAGATACATGTCGACGAAAAACAACCTCGGGTCCCGCCGCAACTTCCTCAGTTTCCTATTGATCATTTCTCTTACTCAAGTCTTTCTGGCTTCCCCGCCGATGCCGAGCCTCGCTCGGCTCCCCGTCCCGTTTCCAAATTCCCGTGCCGGGCCGCGCGGCTATCCGATGCCGGGCAGGATCTCCCTTGCCGGCCCGCTCAGCAGATCCAGTATCAGCAGGCTGGCCAGGCACCCCAACTGCGCGCCGAGCCGTCTCGTCCGGGCGGCGGGCACCGCGTATTCATCCAGCGTCGTGTCCGCGTAGAACGAGGAATTGATCTGCGAGGCATAGGCCACGTATCCGCGCAGCCGCTGGCAGGCGGCCACGTCGACCTGCCTGGACGCCGACCAGAACTGGTCCAGCGCGCCCTGGAAGGTCACGCCCTCTTTTGCATAGAAGCAGCGCCCCAGCGCGATCACCGGCACACCGTGGAAAAGCGCCTGCAAACCAGTGGTCGAGTTGATCGTCACCAGTCMCCGGCAACGCTGCAGCAACGTCGGCAAGTGCGCATCATGGACATAGCGCACCCGCCCTTCCACGCCAAAGCGGCGCGCGCAACTGCGGATCGTGCCCGCATAGTCCGTATGGCCACGATCCATCGGGTGATGCTTGAAGACGAGCACGCTGTCCCGCGGCGCATGCCTGGCGAACGAGAACATCGTCCACTCGATAAAATCGCCTACGCGCCGCCACGGACTGGCGGCGCGGATCTGGCTGTCGTTGTAGACCTGCAGTGCCACGACGAAGAATGGCTCCGGTTCGCCCGAAAACAGGTGTCGCACCTGAGGCCGCTCAAGCCACCGGTACGCATGCTTGCGGTATCCGGCCCTTATCCAGCAAGCCAGTTCCCTGATGCCAAACGGCTTGTGATGGCGGTAATGCGGATAATTCGCGGAGGCGACCACGCCGGCGGCGAAATACCAGAACGAGTACCAGGCCATCCAGGCGAAGGCATGGCGGAAGTGGCGTCCCGCAGCGGGCATCCGCACGGCCGGCATCTGCTGCGCCCGCATCGGCGCCAGCCCCGAGCGCGCGTTGACGCCACCGGCTTCGAGCGTGATGTGGTCCGGCCGGATATAGCCTTCTTCGAACACCCAGAAGGCAATGCCTGCCTGCGCGGCAGCGCGCGCGGCGATGCGGTGCGGACGCCGGCAGTCACCGAACGCTATGACGGCATCGATGCGCTTTTCCCGCAGCGTGGCTTGCAGGAAACCTGCCAGCGACGCCATGGCCCCGCGGAAGCGAAGGACGTTGCGGCCGCGGTAAAAGAGGTCGTCGCCACCGTTGAAATTGACTTTCCAGACTTCGCAGCCCGCAGCGGCGAGTTGATCCCGCAAGCGCGCGAAGAACGGCCCGTTCGGTCCCTGCAGCAGCAGGATGCGACGATACTGCGCCAGCCGCTGGAAGGCAGCCCGGGCGGGCTGCGCCTGCGCACCGCCTGAATATTCTCTCCCTGACCGAGATGCATACATAGCTTTACTCCCCATACTTGCTGCCACCGGAATCCCGCACCGGCTACCATCCACCGCGATAGGCAAACCTGAATGTCTTCGCCAGTTCACGTGCCTTGCGGCACTGCCGCCAAAGCCAGTGGCTGCCGATCGCCCGCGGGCCCCGCGAGCGCTCCGCCAGGTGTGCGACCACGTCCTCGGCCGCGCAGAAGCCGTCGATGCCGGGCAGGCGATAACGCGGATAGCAGCACAGCGCGACATAGACCAGATGCTCCACCGACAGGCGGCGAGACCGCCGGGATATCGCCAGCCTGTCCACCGTCAAGCCCCAGCCTGCATAGAACGGCTGCCCATGGCAATGCACCTCCTTGCCATGCAGCAGGGCTTCGAATCCGGCCAGCGATGTCATGACATGCACGGCGTCCGCTGCCTGGATGCAGGCATTGATGCTTGCCTGCGCGGCGGTCTGATCGGCCAGCGCGTGCAGTTCATCGGCATCGATGCGGCCCGGGCGATTCCCGGCCACCACATCGGGATGCGGCTTGTAGACAATCCACGCCTGCGGGTTTTCCGCGCGCACCGTGGCCAGCAGATCTCGATTGCGCTGGATCGCCGGCGATCCGTCCAGCAGCGATGCGTCGCCTTCCACCTGCCCGGCCACGAGCAGCACCTTGCGTCCGGCGCTCTGCGGGGTCAGGGAGAAGCCCCCGCCCACGTTGTACTTGCTGATACCTTGGCGCACCAGGCTTTCACGCAAGCGCATCGCCCGCAGCCACTCGGCCTCGCCGAGCGCGACCGTGGCCAGCATGGTTTCGAGCAGGCACGGCTCCCGCGGGTCGTAATGGATGCCCGGCCCGTCCAGCGCCAGCGATAGCGGGCCGTGCAGGTCGGAGCCGAGCCCGGCGGAACGGACGAAACCATCCTCCACGCGCAATACGGGAATGGCCGCCGCGGCCGCATATGCCCGCAGTGCGGGATTGCGGCTGCCCCACACCACAAGCCGCGCGCCGGCCGGCAAACGCGCAATCTGATCTTCTGCAAGATCCCGGGCAAACTTCAGCCGGCTCGACGGCGTATCCAGGAAGCGCCGGACCATGGCGCGCTTCCACGCGCTCATGCCGACGCAATAGAACGTGCCCCGGCACTGCTCGTTCGCAGCCTTGTTGCGCGCCAGCCATTCGATGGCGTCGAACAGCGTGGCGGGGCGGCCGCTGACAGGATGGGCATAACGCGCGTAGCGCAGGTAGGCCGCCAGGAACAAATGCGCGAGCGGACGCTGTCCGTCGCGGCCCGCGCGCCGCGCGCGCAATGCGGCGCCCTCCGGGTGCCGGTCGTCCGTGAGTCCCCAGCCCGCGTACCACGGCTTGCCGAAGCAGACGACGGATTTTCCGAGCATCAGGGCCTCGAAGCCCATATGCGATGTAACGACATAGACGCGGTCGAACTGCTCGATCAAGGAGAGCGGACAACAATCCCGCGCCAGCCAGCGTATCCGCGAATTCTCGCTGCTGCCTTGTGCGAGATAGCCTGCCTTGTGCCCGGAGACGACCTCCGGATGGGTCTTGACCCAAACCTCTGCCCCCGGGTCGTCGTCGAGCGCCGCCCGCAGCATGGCCGCAAACGTCTCGGCATCCGCGCCGCCCAGCAACACGGACATGTCGCCATGCGTCTGGTCCACCACCAGCACGCGCCGCGACACGCTGCGCGGTGGCAGGGAGAACACCGGCGCATGGTTGTACTTGGAAAGCCGGTGGCGCACCACCAGGGCAAGGCCGCGCTGCGCCTCGGCCAGCGCCGGCTGGTCTGGCGCGGTGTCGCGGATCAACAGTTCGAGTTGCGACGGCTGGCGAGCGTCGTAGTAAATGCCGGCCTCGTCCACCACCAGCGACAAGGGCGCCTCCCGGCTGCCCGGCGCGACCGAACGCAGGAAGCCATCCTCCAGCGCCAGGTATGGCAGCTCCAGTTCCCGCGCCAGCCGCACCGCCCGCTGCGCGCTGGGCCGCCTGCCCCAGCCCGCTACCGCGGCGAGCGCGCCGGTTTCGTGGCGCCGGCGCAGCACGGCACGGCATGGCTTGCCGAGAAAAGCCGCCAGGTGGGGAATCATGAGAATCCCGGGCGAAACGATGCCCACGCTCTCTCCAGCCCTGCCTTCCCATCCGCCAGTTCCGCCCATCGTTCCTCTCCCATCGGCGCGTCCACGCTGTCGGCGGCGCAGCTCGACATCCATCAGTGAAATCCCAGCAGGTACCTGGCCCGGTCCATCCAGCCGCCGAGCCGGTCCACATGCCCAGGGCGAGTGTCGAACAACACAAAAAAATCCTGTGCCGCGAGACCTCGCTCGCCGCAGCATGCAAAGAACTCCTCGATCAGGAAATGGCCCGCCGCCGTGTCGGTGACATTGCCGCCGCCCACCCACGCCCTCAGCTTGCCCAGCAGCCGTTCGGCATTCTCGGCGCGGGCGTGGTAGTAGGCGTCGCCGCGCGGCTTGTCGTGGTAGAGGTGAAACACCACCTGCCTGTCCAGCAGGCGCGGCAGGCTCAGCCTGCCAAGGTATTTGCGAAAGCCCTCTGCCAGCAGCGGCGCACGAAAGCTCTTGTTCTTCAGCAGATCCTCCGTGCGCGGAATCAGCTCGTGGCGCATCGCCAGGCGCAGCATGAAATCGAAATCCTCGTAGCCATGCCCGTGGAAGGCCTCGTCGAAGCCACCCAGGTCCCGGTAGTCCCTGGTACGCAGCACTACCACCGACGACGGATTGGCCATGTGCTGGAAATACCGCCGACGGAACGACAGATAGCCGTCCAGGATCGTGCCGGGCGTCTCTCTGCCGGCTTGCAGCCGGCTGCTCGCCCATTTCGTCAGGTACAGGCACGGCAACACCACCAGCTTCTCGGCCCCCGATGCGACGAGGCGGGCGCTATCGAGGAACAGGTCGGGAAGCGGATACAGATCGGCGTCGAGCAGCAACATCGTGGCCGAATCGACGTGCTCGGCGGCACGGTTGCGCAGCAGGCCGCTATTGACAGCGCCATCGTGGAAGGCGCGCGATACCAACGTGACATGAGGAAACGCCGCCAGCTTCCGGACCAGCGTCCGGTCGTGGCGACTGCCACGATCGTTATGCGCGACCACCATCCTCAGCTTTGCCATGCCCGGATGCCGGGCCAGGTCCAGCACCCTGCCCTTCAAGCTCGCGGGCCGGCGTAGCAGATCCACCGGTATCACCGCGGAGAGCAAGGAATCGGCGCTCTGATGCTTTTGCATGACCTCCATCACAACCCCAACACCACCTTGGCCGAAATCGCCAACTGATAAAGAATCTGGAACACATCCTTGGCAAACTGCCGCGTCTTCATGTCCACCCTCGGCAGCACCAGGATCTCGTCGCCGGAGCGCACCTGCGTGCCCCACTTGCTTTCCGTAAAGCTGCCGTCCCGGTGGGCGACGATCACGCGGGCGCTGTCGGCGTTCTGCGAGTAGCCGCCTGCCTGCTCGATATAGTCGGCCACGCTCATGCCGGAATCGAAGGCGACGGCGTTGGGGAACAGGACTTCGCCGTTGACGATGACGAGGCCGTCCCTGACCGGCACGCGCAGGATGTCGCCGTTCTCCAGCAGCAGCTGGTCACGCGTGCCGGACTTGGCGATCAGGGTCTGGCCGGTGGGTTCGATCTTGCGGGCGCGTTCCACCCATTGCAGCACGAGCGCGGCTTCTTCCTTGCGCAACTGGGCTTCGTCGGCGGTGCCGGAGCGGGCGGTGAGCACGCTGGACTCAAGGCTGCGCAGCGCGGTGCCGAGCAGCACTTTCTGGCGGGCTTTGACGCTGAGTCGGTAGAGCTGGATGCTGTCGGCGTCGGACTGCGGCGTGAAGGCGACCTGGCTGAGCAGCTCGCCCATGCGGCTGCCGTAGGGCAGCACGAATTCCTGCGGGCCGGCGTGCTCGCCTTCCACGCGCACGGTGATGGTGCCGGGGCGCTTGTCGGCGGTGAATTCGATTTCGTCGCCGTCGTGCAGGATGATTTCCTGGTCCTGGGAGATCGGGAAGTATTCGACATTGCGGATGGTGCCGGTGTTGCGCACCACGCGCACGTTGGTGGCCTGCGGCAGCGGCTTGGCCAGGCGGGCGATCTGGTCGAGCCGGGCCTGCTCGCCCTGGAATTCGAAGCGCTTGGCGTTCTCGGCCAGGCCGCCGACCTTGACGGTGCGCTTGCGCGGCTGGACGAAGATCACGTCGCCATTGTTGAGCTGGCGGGTGGCGAGTTCGCCCTTGAGAAGGAAGTCGTAGAGATTGACGACGGCGAGGGTCTGCGTGCCGCGCTTGATGGCGACGTCCAGGAAGGAGCCCCGCTCGGGGTCGATGCCGCCGGCCTGGTCGAGGTAGCGCAGCACGCTGTCGCTGGACGTGCCGTCGTACATGCCGGGTCGATAGACGGCGCCGGTGACGTAGACGCGCACCGGCTGCGCGGCCAGCAGGCTGGCGTAGATGGAAACGCGGCCGGCGAACACGCGGCGCAGCGCCGCGGTGACGGCGGCCTGCAGGTTGGCGTTGGTGATGCCCTGCACGCGGAACGGGCCGATCTCGGGCAGCAGGATGTTGCCGCCGGCATCCACCGCGAGCACGGTGTCGAGGTTGTAGCCGTTCCACATGCGCAGCTGGATGCGGTCGCCCACGGAGATGACGTGGCTGGGGTTGAAGACCGCTGCGCTCTCGCGGCTGAAGGCGCCGGTGAAGAGCTGCGCGCCGAAGGCGTCGCTGGCGAGGTTGGCACCGTAGTCGGCGTTCTGCGGCGCGCTGTCGGGCATGGCTTGCGCGGGATGCGCCGGTACCATGGGCGTGGCGGCTTGCACCGGCATGCCGGTGGCGCCCGCCGGCGGCAGGCCGCCCTGCGCGGCCATGGCGGCGAAGCCGGGCCCGGTGTCGACGCGCGTGCCGGACTGGGCGTGCGCGCCTTGCATGGCCGTGGCGAGCAGAAGGACAAGGAGGAAACGATGCATGGCTAGTCCCGGTGATCGCGAATGATGGCGCCGAGCAACTGGAGCACGCCGGCCAGCATCAGGGCGCCCAGCACGAACACGACGATGTTGTAGAGGCGGCGCGGCTGCAACGGGTATTCGGGCAGGGTGGGGTTTTGCACCACCGCCACGTTCTTGAGCTTGCGCGTGGATTCCATGCGCGCTTTCTCCAGCACGCTCAGCGCGGTCTTGTAGAGGTCCTCGCTGAACCCGGCCGCCGCCTGCAGGCGTTCCTGCTGCTCCGCTACCCGGTTGAGCGCCTTGCCGCTCGACGAGGTCATGCGCGCGCGCTGGGCACCGATCTGGGCCTGCACGGCGACGATCTGCGCGTCGAGCTGCTGGATGGCCGGCGACTGCGGGGTATAGACATCCTTGAGCGCGGCGCGCTTGACGCGCAGGTCCGCCAACTCGGACTCCGCGGCCGCCACCACGCCGGACAGGCTCTCCACGTCGCCGCGCGGGGAGACAATGCCGTTGGCGTTCTGGTACGCCAGCAGGGCCTGGCGGTCGGCCTTCATGCGCTCGCCCTGCGTGCGCGCCTGCCGCTCGATATAGACGACCTGTTCCTCTGCCACACGATGCGTGAGGTCGTTGATAAAGCGTTCGCCCTCCTCTACCAGCGCACGCGTCACTGCCTGCGCCATCGCCGGCGTGAAGGCCTGCGCGCGCACGACCAGGGTGCGCGAGTAGTCGTCATACTCGACGCTCACCCGGCCGAGGTAGTAATCGTGGAAGCGTTCGAGCGACGCATCCGCCGGCCACAGGCGAGACAGCGCGTCGCGGCGCGGATCGCTGTAGTGGCCCTTGAGCGCGAGCGTCGCATCGAGCTTGTTCAGCATGTCGACGGACAGCAGGTACTCGCGCAGCAGCAGCAGATCGCGCGGCGGCGCATTGGCGCCCAGCAGCGAAGCATAGAAGTCGGTCGTGGTGGCGCCTACCGCATCGCTGCGCTCGACCACCACCTTGGCTTCGGACACATAGCGGTCGGCGGCAACCACGCCCCAGTAGACGATCGCCAGGATGGATGCGGCGATGGCGATGCGCCACGGCCAGCCGCACTGCCTGATTTCCCTCAACAGCTTGTTCACCTTGTCATGCTCTTCTTGTATGCCCGCATGGCTTCGTCCACGCTGTCGAAGCGGTAGGCCTGGCCCTCGTGCAGCCAGATCGCGGAGTCGCAAAAGCCGCGCAAGGTCGATTCGCTGTGCGACACCATCACCAGGCCCGCGCGGCCCGCGAGCGCTTCGAAGGCCTTGCGGGACTTGGCGTTGAAAGCGGCGTCGCCGACCGCGGTCAGCTCGTCCACCAGGTACACGTCGAACTCGAACGCGATCGACAGCGCGAAAGCCAGCCGCGAACGCATTCCCGAGGAGTAGGTCTTGACCGGCGCATCGAATGCCGCGCCCAGCTCGGCAAAGTCCCGCACGAAGGCAAGCTTGTCTGCCAGGCCTGCCCGCCCGCCATGGATGCGGCAGACGAACTTGGCGTTCTGCCGCCCGCTCAGCGATCCCTGGAAGCCACCGGAAAGCCCGAGCGACCACGACACCCGGCAGCGCCGGTCGATCTCGCCGCGGCTGGGCGTGTCGGTCCCGCCGATCAGGCGCAGCAGCGTGGACTTGCCCGCGCCATTCCTGCCGATCAGCGCGACGCGGCTGGACCTGGCAATTTCCAGCGATACATCGTGCAGGACCCAGGCGTCCGCCGCCGCGCCGCGATAGCGCTTGTGCAAGCCGGATATCCTGATCATTGCGCCACCAGCCGCGCTGCGAAGCGGCGCTGCAACGCAAGCCCACACAGGACCGAGCACAGGGACCAGGCCGCGAGATAGGACAGGCTGGCGAAGTCCTGCCCCCGATAAGCCGAGAAAAAGCCGCCGCGCATGGCTTCGAGCCCGTGCAGGATGGGGTTCAGCAACAGCCAGTCGCGCACCGGACGCGGCACGCTGGCGACCGGGTACATCACCGCCGAAACGAAATACAGCGGCGCGAAGAACAGGCCGACGATGCGGCCGAACTCCGGCACCAGCGTGCCGAGCACCGACAGGCTCAATGCCAGCCCGGCGCCCAGCAGCCACAGCAGCGCGGCGGCCAGCAGCACTTGCAGCGGATCGCGCGGCAGCGCGTCCACCCCGGCCAGGCTGCACGCCGCCAGCAGCACGGCGAACACCAGTCCGTAGAGCAGGCCTTCGAGCGCGGTACGCACCAGCACCGTATCGACCGGCCTTACCTGCCGATACGCGAACAACGCGGCATTGGCCTTGACGGCCTCGGCGCCCCGACTGGCCACGTTGCGCACGAGGAAGAACCCCAGGATGCCGATCATGATGAACAGGCTGGCCGCGATACCCGGAATCAGCACGTGACGCACCACGCCGAACAGCAGCATCAGGAAGCCGATATGGATGACGGGCTCGAGCAGCAGCCACAGCCATGCGGCGCGGCCGGTGGCCAGGCGCGCATTGGCCTCGCGCAGGAACAGCGCGTGCCATACCGAGATGGCGACGGAAAACCGGGAACGAAGACGAATTGAAGGCATGCCGACTCAAGAATGACCCCGGACCGAATGGCGGCCAGGAAGGTTTCCCGGAAGAATGCCGCGGGAGCGCGCTAGCCTTCGGCGCAGGGGGACGGTGCGTCGGGAAATGCCTGCGGCGCGCGGCAAGCTGCCGGACGCCCGGTGGACTTCAGTAGCTAAGACGAAACGTTGCTTCAGCCTGGCGCAAGAGGCGCCCGGCTTCGTCACCGCGATCTTCCGGAAATTCGCCACGGCAATCACGCGATGGCGACCGAAGAAATGGTACAAGCGCGGAGGCCGTCTGAGGGGCGGAAACGTCCGAACGAGATATGGCAAGTTTCCCGCAGACCATACGGCATGGTCTGATAGGCAGGATCGCGCGAGAGCTGGTGGCGGCCCGGCGATGGCGCGGCAGGGAATGCGTCAGGGGCGCGCGGGAGGACGCATCAGGGACGCATCAGGGACGCATCAGGACGTCTCAGGACGTATCAAGGCCGCCCCGGGCCGGTCGGCAGCGGACTGGCGAACGACCGGTGCGGGAAAGGAACGCGAGATGCGCGCAGGGCCCGGCTGGCCCGCGGGAACGCGGAAAGCGCCTATGCGGTGGGCGAAGCGGGCGGGAAATGCAGCGCAAAGCGCAGGCGTCCCGGCGCGGGACAAGTCGCTTCGGCCTGGCCGCCGTGGAGGGTCATGATGGCCTTGACGATGGCGAGTCCGAGTCCGTTGGATTCGGCCACCTGGCTGYGTGCCACGTCGCCGCGGTAGAAGCGGTCGAACAGGCGGTGCAACTGCTCTTGCGGAATGTCGTCGCCCTGGTTCTCCACGGCAACGACGGTGCCACCGGCCTGGTGCACGCCGCTCAGACGGATGACGGTGCCCGGGGTGCCGTACCGCACGGCGTTGACCACCAGGTTGTTGATGGCCCGGCGGCACAGCAGCGGATTGGCCCAGAGCGTGCCCTCCGCCGCGATCTCGAAGCGCATGCCTTTTTCGTCGGCCGGGCCTTCGAAGTACTCCGCGATCTTGTTGAGTTCGGCCTGCAGCGGCACTGCTGCATGCTCGATGGTCAGGCGCGCGTGGTCCGCCTGCGCGAGGAACAGGATGTTCTCGGCGATATTGCCGAGGCGGCTCAGTTCTTCCAGGTTGGATTCGAGCAGTTCCTGGTATTCCTCGGGCCGGCGCGCCTTGCTCAGCGTGACCTGCGTCTGCCCGATCAGCGCGCCCACCGGCGTGCGGATCTCGTGCGCGAGGTCGGCGGAAAACTGGGAGAGGCGTTCGTAGCCTTCACCCAGCCGGTCCAGCATCGCGTTGAATGCCCGCACCAGGCCGTGCAGTTCCGCCGGCGCGCCGTGCTCGTCGAGACGAACGGTGAAGCTGGCGGGGCCGATCTCGGCGGCCCGCGCGGCAATGCTGCCCACCGGCCGCAGCCCGCGCCGGATGGCAACGACGGCCAGCGCCGTGGCCGCCAGCATGCCCACCAGCGTGCCCAGCAGCACGCGGTCGCGGTAGGCGGCGAGCATCTGCACTTCATTGCCCAGCGGATGCGCGGCGATCACCTCGACCACGCTGCCGTCTTCGTTCGAACGCGCGCGCGCCGCCGCCCAGTGGATCGGCACGCCGTTGGCCAGCCGCGTGCGCAGGATGCTGTCCGGCGTGAGGCCGACGCCGTCGCCCGGCATCAGCGGGCCCAGTTCCGCCGGCACTTCGAGCCCATCCGGGTTGACGTGGATGAACGGCGGCTCGCCCGGCTTGCGGAAGATCAGCACGTCGCGCTCGGCGCCGAGCATGGTCTCGAACAGCAGCGGACGGTCCTTGAGTTCCGAGACCGTATAGACGTTGCTGGCCAGCCGGCGGAAATGCGTGACACGCCCGATCAGCTGGAGATCGGCGCGCGCTTCCATCGAGGTCTTGACGGACTGGTAGAAATAGGCGCCCAGCGCGCCGATCACTACGCAGGCGATCAGCGCGAACGACAGCGTGGTGCGCGCCGTGAGCGACGGCGCCCGCCTGGGCCGGGCGTTCATGCGCTGTCGCCGAAGGTGTAGCCGATGCTGCGCACGGTATGGATCAGCTTCTTCTCGAAGGGCTGGTCCACCTTGGCGCGCAGCCGCTTGATCGCCACATCGACGACGTTGGTGTCGCTGTCGAAGTTCATGTCCCAGACTTCCGAGGCGATCAGCGTGCGCGACAGCGCCTCGCCCTGGCGCTTGACCAGCAGGTGCAGCARCAGGAACTCCTTGTTGGTCAGCGCGATCTCGACGCCCTGGCGGGTGACCTTGCGGCGCATGACATCGAGCTTGAGGTCGGCGAACTCGAACAGCTCGGCTTCGCGCACCACGCCGCGCCGAAGCAGCGTGCGGATGCGCAGCACCAGCTCGATGAACGAAAACGGCTTGACGAGATAGTCGTCCGCGCCGAGCTCGAGGCCGTGGATGCGGTCATTGACATGATCGCGCGCGGTCAGAAAGATCACCGGCAGGTCGCGCCGCGCGCGCAAGGTGCGCATGATCTCCCAGCCATCGATGCCGGGCAGCATCACGTCGAGCACGATYAGGTCGTAGGCGTGCTCCAGCGCCATGTGCAGCCCGTCGGTGCCAGTGCGCGCGAGGTCCACGGCATAGCCACTTTCGCGCAGCCCTTTCCTGAGGTAGTCGCCGGTCTTGGGATCGTCTTCGATGACGAGGATGCTCATGATGCGCAAATCGGTTCGGCTGGTGTGCTGCCATTCTAGCCACCGCGAGCCCGCCGCTGATGACATTTTTGTCATCAAACGGTCACTCGGACGACCGCTTTCGAGCCCTAATCTGGCCCGCACCTTTCACTGCACGGAGTGCCAGAATGAAGATCGTTTCGAGCAAGTTGAYGCGTACCGTACTGGCCGCCGCCATGCTGGCCGGCGCCGCGATTGCAGGCGCCCCCGCGGCGCTGGCCCAAGCGGCCCCGGCCGCCGCCCCGGCCAGCGCGCCCACCGGCGTGCGCGGCACCGTGACGGCCTTTGCCGGCGACACGCTGAAGGTGCGCACCCGCTCGGGCCAGGAGCTCGACATCGGCCTGGGCAAGGACACCGCGGTGCGCGGCGTGACCCTCGCCAAGATCGACGAGATCAAGGCCGGCAGCTATATCGGCTCGGCCGCGGTGCCACAGGCCGACGGTTCGCTCAAAGCGCTCGAAGTACACGTGTTCCCGCCCAGCATGCGCGGCAGCGGCGAAGGCCATCGCGCATGGGACCTGGGCAAGAACAGCAGCATGACCAACGGCACGGTCGGCAGCGTGGTGGTCAGCAACGGCCGCACCATTACCGTGAAGTATCCCGAAGGCGAAAAGCGCATCGTGATCCCGGTCGACGTGCCTATCGTCAATCTCGAACCCGGCGACCGCTCGCTGCTGGTGCCGGGCACGCATGTCGTGCTGTTCGCCGCCAAGGCACCGGACGGCGCGCTGACCGCGCGCTTCATCTCGGCCGGCAAGAACGGCGTCGTGCCGCCGATGTAAGGTCACCGGCCATGCACAAGCCAACCCCCGCCCGCGCCGCGCGGCGTGCCATCGTCCACCCGCTGGCCGTGCGCGCCGCGCACTGGATCAACGCCTTCGCCATGACGTGCATGGTGATGAGCGGCTGGGCCATCTACAACGCGTCGCCCTTGTTCGCCTTCCGCTTTCCTGCGTGGGCGACGGTGGGGGGGTGGCTGGGCGGCTCCATCGCCTGGCATTTCGCCGCGATGTGGCTGCTGTGCGCCAATGCCCTGCTCTACCTCGGCCATGGCTTCGCCACGCGGCACTTCCGCCGGCATTTCCTGCCCCTGAGCGCGCGCGCCGCGCTGCGCGACGCGGGCCTTGCGCTGCGCCTGCGCCTGCCGCACCGGCCCGGCGTGTACAACGCGGTGCAAAGGCTGATGTACGTGGCGGTGCTCCTGCTCGGCGCGCTGGTGGTGGCCTCCGGCCTGGCGATCTGGAAGCCCGTGCAGCTGTACTGGCTGGCGAACCTGTTCGGYGGCTTCGATACGGCCCGCTATGTGCACTTCGGCGCCATGGCCGGGATCGTCGCCTTTGTCGTGGTGCACCTGGTGCTCGTCATCGCGGTACCGTCGACCCTGTTGCCGATGTTCACGGGCCGCGCGGGGCGCGGTCATCATGGAGAAGCCGAAGCATGAGCGAGCCGTCCGGAAAGACGCGGATCGCGCGTCCCGTTACCCAGGATATCCCCGCCACCGCGCGCTCCGCAGGCGAACCGCGCGCGGCAGGCGCCGCCATCGCCACGCCCTCGCGGGAGCGCATCAGCGCGGCGGATTTCAAGCCGCGGCTGCAGCGGCGCATGTTCCTGCGCTCATCGCTTTCGCTCGGTGCCGTATCCATGCTGGCCGGCTGCACGCTGCAGGACGGCGACACCGTGGACAAGGTGCTATGGTCCATGTCGCGCTGGAACGACCGCGTGCAGGCCTGGCTGTTCAGCCGCGACCGGCTGGCGCCCACCTATGCGCGCAGCCAGATCACGCAGCCCTTCCCCTTCAACGCCTTCTACCAGGAGTTCGACGTACCCGAGGTAGACGGCAACGACTACCAGCTGGAAGTCTCCGGCCTGGTCGCCGACAAGCGCAGCTGGAGCCTGGCGCAATTGCGCGCGCTGCCGCAGGCTGGCCAGATCACCCGCCATATCTGCATCGAAGGCTGGAGCGCCGTCGGTGAATGGCGCGGCGTGCCGTTGCGGACCTTCTTGCAGCGTATCGGCGCGGACACCACCGCGCGCTATGTCGGCTTCAAGTGCGCGGACCGCTATTACTCCAGCCTCGACATGGAAACCGCACTGCACCCGCAGACCATGCTGGCGCTGGATTTCGGCAGCGAACCGTTGCCTGCCAGGTACGGCTATCCGCTCAAGCTGCGCGTGCCGACCAAGCTCGGTTTCAAGAACCCCAAGCATATCGCCGCGCTGTTCGTGACCAACGAGAATCCCGGCGGCTACTGGGAAGACCAGGGCTACAACTGGTTCAGCGGGATCTGAGAGAGCCTGGCCCAGGACCTGGCCCGGACCTGAAAAAGTGACTAGCGGCAGGTGACGCACAGGCGGTTCCCCGCGCCAGACAGCCACGCGCCCGCCGCCAAATATGGCGCTACGCACACATTTATCACCAAAGACACGCCGTCCGGGGCCAGCAAGGATTCCCAGCGCGGTCACTCGTGCGTAAGATCGAGAGCATCCGCCCGGCCGCCGCCGCTCGATGCGCGCACGGCCGCGCATGGCTCACACCCGCACATCACCTCCCGCCGCGGGCCCCGCAACAGACGAGGGAGACCATGGCATCAGGCAGCGCATCCCGGCAACTCTGGCATATGACTTCCGAAGGTTGGGGCTACTGTGCGCTCGGCACCTTCAGCCACGACGGCCTGCCGCCCGAGTGGCGGGCCGTGCTGCCCATGCTTCCGCTACGCGACCGCTACTCCCCCGTGAAGGCCGCGCGCATGGTGCTGGTCACCATGCAGCTACGCGGCGCCGCACCCGACGCGGCGCAACGCTCCGATCCGCAACGACCGCTCTACTACGTCTACCAGGCGTGGAGCACGCTGGCCGGATGATTGGCCGCCGGGAATGAAAAACGGGCCCCGAAGGGCCCGTTTTGCATGTCGTCGACGCGCGAGCGGATCACCCCACCCACTTGCGGGCATTCCTGAACATGCGCATCCAGGGGCTGCCGCCATCGGGGATCTGCTTCCACGCATCCGGCGCCCAGCTCATCGTGGCCGTGCGGAACACGCGTTCCGGGTGCGGCATCAGCACGGTGAAGCGGCCGTCCACGGTGGTCACCGAGGTAATGCCTTCGGGCGACCCGTTCGGGTTGAGCGGGTAGGTCTGGGTGGGCGCGCCGTGGTTGTCCACGAAGCGCAGCGCCACCTGGGCCTGCTTCTGGTCGCCCTGCTGGGAGAAGTCGGCAAAGCCCTCGCCATGCGCCACCACGATGGGGATGCGGCTGCCTTCCATGCCGGCGAAGAAGATCGACGGCGAGGACTGCACCTCCACGGTGACAAAGCGTGCTTCGTACTGCTCGGACTGGTTGCGCGTGAACTTCGGCCACGCGCCCGCGCCCGGGATGATCGGGGCGAGGTTGCTCATCATCTGGCAGCCATTGCACACGCCCAGCGCGAAGGTGTCCTGGCGGTTGAAGAAGGCGGCGAACTGCTCGGCCATCTGCGCGTTGAACAGGATGGTCTTGGCCCAGCCTTCGCCGGCGCCCAGCACGTCGCCGTAGCTGAAGCCGCCGCAGGCAAYGAAGCCGCTGAAATCGGCCAGGCTGGCGCGCCCGGCGATCAGGTCGCTCATGTGGACGTCGTGCGCGTCGAAGCCCGCGCGGTCCATGCTGTAGGCCATCTCGATCTGCGAGTTGACGCCCTGCTCGCGCAGGATGGCCACACGCGGACGGGCGCCGGTGGCCACGAACGGCGCGGCGATGTCCTCGGCCGGGTCGAACGTCAGCACCGGCGAGATGCCGGGGTCGGCGGCGTCGAGCAGGCGGTCGTATTCGCTGTCGGCGCAGGCGGGGTTGTCGCGCAGGCGCGCGATGCGCCAGCTGACTTCGCTCCAGTTGCGCTGCAGCTCGCCGCGGGCGGCGCCAAACACCTTCTTGGCGTCGCGGTAGATCTCGATCTGGTCGGTCGTGTTGGGCTTGCCCACCACGTGGCTGCAGGCGGACAGGCCGGCTTCGCGCAGCACGCCGAACACGGCGTCGCGCTCTTCCAGGCGCACCTGGATCACCGCGCCGAGTTCTTCCGAGAACAGCGCGCGCAGGGTCTGGTCGTTGCGGCGCTCGCCGATCTGCTGGGCCCAGTTCTTGGCGTCGCCGTAGTCCTGCTCCTGCTGCGGGTCCAGCGCCAGCATGTCGACGTTGAGCGACAGGCCGCAGTGGCCGGCAAAGGCCATTTCCGCCAGCGCCGCCAGGAAGCCGCCGTCGGAGCGGTCATGGTAGGCCAGCAGCCTGCCTTCGCGGTTCAGGCGCTGGATGACGTTGAAGAAGTTCTTCAGGTCTTCGGCACTGTCCACGTCCGGCGCGGCGTCGCCCACCTGCTGCGTGACCTGCGCCAGGATGCTGCCGCCCAGGCGGTTCTTGCCGCGGCCCAGGTCGATGGCGATCAGCACGCTGTCGCCGGCATCGGTGCGCAGTTGCGGCGTCAGGGTGCGGTCGGTGTCGTCCACCGCGGCGAAGGCCGAGATGATCAGCGAGACCGGCGCCACCACTTCCCTGGCGATGCCGTTCTCTTCCCACTTGGTGCGCATGGACAGCGAATCCTTGCCCACCGGGATGCTGATGCCGAGCGCCGGGCACAGTTCCATGCCCACCGCGTGCACGGTGTCGTAGAGCTTGGCGTCCTCGCCGTCCACGCCGCACGCGGCCATCCAGTTGGCGGACAGCTTGACCTTGCCCAGGTCCATGACAGGCGCGGCGGCCAGGTTGGTCAGCGCCTCGCCGATGGCCATGCGGCCCGAGGCCGGGGCGTTGATCACGGCCAGCGGGGTGCGCTCGCCCATGGTCATGGCTTCGCCGGCGCGGCCCTTGTAGTCGAGCGTGGTCACGGCCACGTCGGCCACCGGCACCTGCCAGGGACCGACCATCTGGTCGCGCGCGTTCATGCCGCCCACGGTGCGGTCGCCGATGGAGATCAGGAAGGACTTGCTGGCCACGGTGGGGTGGCGCAGCACGTCGCGCACGGCTTGCTCCAGCGCGATGCCGGTCACGTCCACCGGCGGCAGCGCCTGCTCCACGTGACGGACGTCGCGGTGCATGCGCGGCGGCTTGCCGAGCAGCACTTCCATCGGCATGTCGACCGCGTAGTGTTCCTTGAGCGAGGCGTCGACGTGCGCGTCCACCAGCTGCAGCTGTTTCTCTTCGGTGGCCACGCCGACCACCGCGAACGGCGAGCGCTCGCGCTGGCACATGGCCTGGAACAGCGGGAAGGAATCCGGCGCGATGGCCAGCACGTAGCGCTCCTGCGATTCATTGCACCAGATCTCGGCCGGGCTCAGGCCGGACTCTTCCAGGTGCACCTGGCGCAGGTCGAAGCGCGCGCCGCGGCCGGCGCCGTCCACCAGTTCGGGGAAGGCATTGGAGATACCGCCCGCGCCGACGTCGTGGATCGACAGGATGGGGTTGTCGTCGCCGAGCTGCCAGCAGGCGTTGATGACTTCCTGCGCGCGCCGCTCCATTTCCGGGTTGCCGCGCTGGACCGAATCGAAGTCCAGGTCGGCGGTGTTGGTGCCGGTGGCCATCGAGCTGGCGGCGCTGCCGCCCATGCCGATGCGCATGCCCGGGCCGCCCAGCTGGATCAGCAGGGTGCCGGCGGGCAGCGGGTTCTTGTGGGTATGGCTGGCATCGATCGCGCCGATGCCGCCGGCGATCATGATCGGCTTGTGATAGCCGCGCACGGTACCGCCCACGTTCTGCTCGTAGACGCGGAAGTAGCCACCCAGGTTGGCACGGCCGAATTCGTTGTTGAAGGCGGCGCCGCCGAGCGGGCCTTCGGTCATGATCTGCAGCGGCGAGGCGATGCGGTCCGGCTTGCCGGTGACCGCGGGCTTGTCGTCGGGATTGCGGTGTGCCACCGGCTGGGCGGCATCGCGCGCGTTTTCCCAGCTTTCGACGGCATCCGGCAGCATCAGGTTGGAGACCGTGAAGCCGGTCAGGCCAGCCTTGGGCTTGCCGCCACGGCCCGTGGCGCCCTCGTCGCGGATCTCGCCGCCGGCACCGGTGGAGGCGCCGGGGAACGGCGAGATGGCGGTCGGGTGGTTGTGGGTCTCCACCTTCATCAGCGTGTGCGTGAGCGCCTCGTGGCGGCCGTACTTCTGCTCGCTGCCGCGCGGGAACCAGCGCTCCGCCACGCCGCCTTCCATCACCGCCGAATTGTCGGAGTACGCCACGATCGACCCTTGCGGGTTGAGCTGGTGCGTATTGCGGATCATGGCGAACAGGGACTTGTCCTGCTGCACGCCGTCGATGGTCCAGGTGGCGTTGAAGATCTTGTGGCGGCAGTGCTCGCTGTTGGCCTGCGCGAACATCATCAGCTCGACGTCGGTCGGGTTGCGGCCCAGCCGGGCGTAGGCGTCCACCAGGTAGTCGATCTCGTCTTCCGACAGCGCCAGGCCCATCTCGGTATTGGCCTGCGCCAGCGCGGCGCGGCCACCCGAGATGTCGATGAAGCGCAGCGGCTTGGCCGGCAGTTCCTGGAACAGGCCGGCCGCGTCTTCGCGCGCGGCCACCACGGCCTCGGTCATGCGGTCGAACAGATGGGCGGCCACGGCGGCGCGCGTGCCGGCGTCCAGCGTCTTGCGCCCGCGCAGCAGGCCCTTCTTGCAGATCACGGTGATCTCGATGCCGCGCTCGATGCGGTGCACGCTGGCGAAGCCGCAGTTATGCGCGATATCGGTCGCCTTGCTGGCCCACGGCGAGATCGTGCCGAAGCGCGGGATCACCACGAAGCGGTCGCCTTCGGCCTGTGGCTCGAACGGCGCGCCGTAGGTCAGCAGCGCGCCGATGCGGGCACTGTCGTCCTGCGACAGCGGCACATCGGAATCGACGAAGTGCAGGAACTGGCCGTGAACCGACTCGATGTCGGCGTCGATCTGCTTGAGGGCGGTGAGCAGGCGTTGCTGGCGGAAGGCAGAAAGGGCCAATGCGCCGGGGAAGCACGAGAAATGCGCCATGGTCTGAGCGGTCGGGAGGGCAGGAGGTAGGGGCTGCTACCGGCCGGCGCCGCTGGTTGGGGCGCCGTGCTGGCGGGAAACCGGCATTATACCTTGTCGGCGGACCTTTCCCGCGTTGCAGCAGAGCCGGCGACGCCCCGGCTACCCGGCTACCCGGCTACCCGGTTGATCTGGGCGCGAAGCGGCGCCGGGACCACTCACGGCCCGCGACACCACGCGCGGGCCGCTTCGGCGGCCCGCAACGCGGCACGCTCAGGCCTCGCCGAAGCCCCCGCCCCCGGGCGTTTCCACCACGAACAGGTCGCCCGCCTCCATCTCGCAGCGCCCGACGTGGCCGAGCGCCTCTTCCCGCCCGTCGCGCCGCACCACGTAGTTGCGCCCGGTGGCGCYGGGCGCGCCCCCGGCCATGCCGAACGGCGCGTGCAGGCGGTTGTTGGAGAGGATCGACGCGGTCATGGGCTCCAGGAAGCGCACCCGGCGGATGCCGCCGCTGCCACCGTGCCAGCGCCCCGCCCCGCCCGAGCCCGGGCGGATCTCGTAGCTTTCCAGCCGTACCGGGAAGCGCCATTCCAGCACTTCCGGGTCGGTCAGCCGCGAATTGGTCATATTGGTCTGCACCACGTCGCAGCCGTCGAAGCCGTCGCCGGCCCCGCTGCCGCCCGAGATGGTCTCGTAGTACTGGTAGCGCGCATTGCCGAAGGTGAAGTTGTTCATGGTGCCCTGGCTGGCCGCCACCACGCCCAGCGCGCCATACAGGGCGTTGGTGATGCAGGACGAGGTCTCCACATTGCCCGAGACCACCGAGGCCGGATAGCGCGGGTTGAGCATCGACCCCTCCGGGATGATGACCTTGATCGGCTTGAGGCAGCCGGCGTTGAGCGGGATGTCCTCGTCGACCAGCGTGCGGAACACGTAGAGCACTGCCGCCATGCACACCGCGCGCGGCGCGTTGAAGTTGTTGGGCAGTTGCGCCGAGGCGCCGGTGAAGTCCACCACGGCTTCGCGCCGGGCCTGGTCCACCGTCACCTTGACCTGGATGCGCGCGCCGTTGTCGAGCGGGTAGTCGTAGCTGCCGTCCTTGAGCGCGGTGATGACGCGGCGCACGGCTTCCTCGGCGTTGTCCTGCACGTGGCCCATATAGGCGCGCACCACCGGCAGGCCGAACTGCGCCACCATCTTGCGCAGCTCTTCCACGCCCTTGGCATTGGCCGCCACCTGGGCGCGCAGGTCCGCCATGTTCTGGTCGATATTGCGGGCCGGGTAGCGCCCGTCGGCCAGCAGCGCGCGCATGCCGGCGTCGTCCAGCACGCCGGCCGTGACCAGCGGGAAGTTGTCGATCAGCACGCCCTCTTCTTCCACCACGGTGGAGTCCGGCGGCATCGAGCCCGGCGTGATGCCGCCGATGTCGGCGTGATGCCCGCGCGAGCCCACGTAGAACAGGATCCCGGCGCCGGCCTCGTCGAATACCGGCGTGATCACCGTCACGTCGGGCAAATGCGTGCCGCCGTTGTAGGGATCGTTGAGCACGTAGACGTCGCCGTCGGCCATGCCGCCGGCATTGCGTGCGATCACGGTCTTGATGCTCTCGCCCATCGAGCCAAGATGCACCGGCATGTGCGGCGCGTTGGCGATCAGGTTGCCGTCGGCGTCGAAGATGGCGCAGGAGAAGTCGAGCCGCTCCTTGATGTTGACCGAGTAGGCGGTGTTCTGCAGCCGCTGCCCCATCTGCTCGGCGATCGACATGAACAGGTTGTTGAAGACCTCCAGCATGACCGGGTCGGCATCGGTACCCATGGCGCGGCGCTGCGGGCGCGGCACCGCGCGCGTCAGCACGAGGTGGTCGCGCGCGGTCAGCTCGGCCTGCCAGCCGGGCTCCACCACGGTGGTGGCGTTGCGCTCGGCGATGATGGCCGGGCCGGGCAGCACGTCGCCGGGGCGCAGCGCGTCGCGCGGGAACAAGCCCGTGTCGTGCCAGGAGCCGCCGCTGAACATGCGCACCTGCTCGGCCGGCACCGGTCCGCCGCTGCGCGGCAGCGGCTCGGGCAGTTTTTCCGCGGGCGGCTCGCTGCTGCCGATGGCTTCCACCGACACGGCTTCCACGATCAGCGGCTTGCCCTGCATCAGGAAGGCGTAGCGCTGGCGGTAGGCGGCGTCGAACGCGGCCTGCATGGCCGGCAAGGTGCCGAACGGCACCACCAGCGCGGAGTCCGTGCCCTCGTAGCGCAGGTGGGCGCGGCGCACCACGTCGATCTGCGCGTCGGCCACTTCCTGCTCCAGCAGTTCGTTGCGCGCTTGCTGGGCCAGTGCGTCGAGCGTGGCCTGCAGGGCCGGCAGGGCATCGGCGTCGAGCCGCGCTTCCACCGCGCGCTCGCGCATCGCGGTGCGGTCGGCCAGCCCCATGCCGTAGGCAGAAAGCACACCGGCCAGCGGGTGGACGAAGACGGTCTGCATGCCGAGCGCGTCCGCCACCAGGCAGGCATGCTGGCCGCCGGCGCCGCCGAAGGTGGTGAGCGTGTAGCCGGTCACGTCGTGGCCGCGCTGCACCGAGATCTGCTTGATCGCGTTGGCCATATTGCCCACCGCGATCTCGATAAAGCCTTCGGCCACCTGTTCGGGGCTGCGCGCGTCGCCGGTGGCGGCACTGACGGCCCGCGCCAGCTCGCCGAAGCGGGCCAGCACGGCGTCGCGGTCCAGCGGCGCGTCGGCGCGGGGCCCGAATACGCTCGGAAAATGGCGCGGCTGGATCTTGCCCAGCATGACGTTGCAGTCGGTCACGGCCAGCGGGCCGCCGCGCCGGTAGCTGGCCGGCCCCGGGTTGGCGCCGGCCGAATCCGGGCCCACGCGGAAGCGGCTGCCGTCGAAATGCAGGATCGAGCCGCCGCCGGCGGCCACCGTGTGGATGCTCATCATCGGCGCGCGCATGCGCACGCCCGCCACGCTGGTCTCGAACACGCGTTCGAAATCGTTGGGATGGCTGCCATTGAAATGCGACACGTCGGTGGAGGTGCCACCCATGTCGAAGCCGATGATGCGCCCGAAGCCGGCGCTCTGCGACGAGCGCACCATGCCGACGATGCCGCCGGCCGGGCCGGACAGGATGGCGTCCTTGCCCTGGAACCGGTGCGCGTCGGTCAGGCCGCCGCTGCTTTGCATGAACTGCAGCCGCACGCCCGGCATCTGCTGCTCGACCTGCTCCACGTAGCGGCGCAGGATCGGCGAGAGATAGGCGTCCACCACCGTGGTGTCGCCGCGCGAGACCAGCTTCATCAGCGGCGACACCTGGTGCGAGACCGAGATCTGCGTAAAGCCGGTCTCGCGCGCGATGCGCGCCGCGGCCCGCTCGTGCGCCGGCTCGCGGTAGCCGTGCAGGAACACGATGGCGATGGCGCGGGTGCCGCCGGCGAACACGCGCTGCATGTCCGCGCGCAGCGCGGCTTCATCGAGCGGCGTGACCATATTGCCCTGGGCATCGATCCGCTCGCCCACTTCCACCACCTCGCGGTAGAGCAGTTCGGGCAGCACGATGTTCAGGTCGAACAGGCGCGGCCGGTTCTGGTAGGCAATGCGCAGCGCATCGCGAAAGCCCCGCGTGATGAACAGCGCCAGCGGCTCGCCCTTGCGCTCGAGCAGCGCGTTGGTCGCCACCGTGGTGCCCATCTTCACCACCTCCACCAGCGCCGGCGTCACCGGCTCGCCGGGCGCCAGGCCCAGCAGGTGCCGGATGCCGGCCACGGCGGCGTCGCTGTACTGCTCCGGATTCTCGGACAGCAGCTTGTGCGTGACCACCGTGCCGTCGGGGCGCAGCCCGACCACGTCCGTGAAGGTGCCGCCACGGTCGATCCAGAATTGCCAGCGGCGGCGGTCCGGGACGAAGGCGGCGGAGGATGGCTGCGACATGCGGTGGCTTCCTTGTTTATCGTGGTGGAAATGTCGGGTACGCGGGCGGCACGCCGGCAGCGCAAGCCGCCGTGCGCGCAGGAGCSCTCGCTGGCGGCCGGGGCTACAGCGATGTGGCCGAGCGCGCGGCCTGCTCGTACAGGCCGGTAAGCACGCGCAGCAGCCGTGCCAGCTCGCCGATCTCGATGTTCTCCGCGCTGCCCGCCGTGAAGTTGCTGGTCAGGCATTGCTCGCGGATCTCGCGATAGCGGGCACAGGCCTGGGTGCCGGCCGGCGTGGTGGTGTAGGTCGCCTCTTTGCCGACCCGTTCGCCCTCGACCAGCCCGATGCCCTGCAGCTTTTTCAGCGCATAGGTCACCAGGTGCGTGTCTTCCACGTTCAGCACGAAGCAGATATCGGCCAGCCGCTTGGGCCGGGCGCGGTGGTTGACGTGATGCAGCACCAGCACGTCCAGAAAGGTCAGGTCGCGCACGCCGGAGGCGCCCATGCAGCGCACCACCCAGCGGCTGTAGGCGTTATAGGCCGTATTCAGGCCGAACTCGAACTCGGACAACTCGGGGCTGCGCTCGGACACCAGGTGCGAAGACGAGACGATATTGGGCCCGAGCGCGCGCGGCGGCGCGCCCGCTTCCGCCCTGGCGGCGCCCTGCTGCCCGGCATTGTCGTGCTCGGCCGGTACCTGGCCGGCGGCTGGCTTACGAGCCATGTCTTCACTCCTCTCTCGTTGTTGATTCCATGAGCCGGCGTGACACGGGCAATCCGGAGCGACTAGGTATATCCCCGATGGCCTCGCGCACAGATTTGGCTTGACAGTTTATTAACAAATTATGAGGATAAACGCCAAATAAATCCAAGCAAAACATCGGGGACGTGGCAGTGGATTCTGCACGAAGAGAGGGCAGGCAAAACCGTTTACGCACTATCGCGGGGACAACGGACAACCCTTGCGCAGCCTGGTTGCGCCGCGCCGGCGCACTGGCTAGACTCGATCCGAACCCTGCCAAGCGCAACTGATCGCGAGCCAAATGCCCACGGATATCCATACATTACAGACAAAACTTCGCGACGGCACCGCATCGCGTGCCGGCGTGATTGCCGAAGCCGCCCATCTGGCGCGGCAACCCGCGGCGCAAGCCGTCCTGCTCCACCCCACCTTCGACACCGCGGCCGAGACCGCGCGCGCGGCCGATGCCGCCGCGCAGGCCGGCCAGCCATTGCACCCGCTGGCCGGCCTGCCGGTGTCCGTCAAGGATCTGTTCGACGTCACCGGCCAGACCACCCGCGCCGGCTCCCCGGTGCGCGCCGACGCGGCCCCGGCCACGGCCGATGCGACCGTGGTGCGCCGCCTGCGCGAGGCCGGCGCGGCGCTGGTGGGGCGCACCAACATGACCGAGTTCGCCTTCTCCGGCGTCGGCATCAACCCGCATTTCGGCACGCCGGTGAATCCGGCCGATGCCGGCGTGGCGCGCATTCCCGGCGGCTCGTCGTCGGGCGCGGCGGTGTCGGTGGCGCTGGGCCTGGCGGTTGCCGGGCTGGGCAGCGACACGGGCGGCTCGATCCGCATTCCGGCGGCGCTCTGCGGGCTGACCGGCTTCAAGCCGACCGCCCGGCGGGTGCCGCTCGACGGGGCCTTCCCGCTGTCCTATACGCTCGACACGGCCTGCGCGATGGCCCGTTCGGTGCATGACTGCGCGCTGGTGGACAGCGTCATCGCGGACCAGGCCGTGGTGCCGGCCAGCAAGGCCCTGGCCGGCATTCGCCTGGCCGTGCCGCGCCAGTACCTGCTGGACGACCTGGACACCACCGTGGCGCGCGCCTTCGACCGGACCCTGGCCCGCCTTTCCGCGGCCGGCGTGCGGATCGAACAGATCGACCTGCCGGAGCTGGCCGAGCTGCCCGCGATCAACGCGGCCGGCGGCTTCACGGCTGCCGAGGCCTACGCCATCCATCGCGGCACGCTGGCCAGCCGGCGCGAACAATACGATCCGCGCGTGGCCATGCGCATCGAACGCGGCGCCGCCATGGGCGCGGCCGACTATGTGGACCTGATGCGCGTGCGCGCCGGCTGGATCGCGCGCGTGCTGGCGCGCATCGACGGTTTCGACGCGGTGGCCTGCCCCACGGTGCCGATGGTGGCRCCCGCGATCGCGCCGCTGGCGCAAGACGACGCGCTTTTCTTCCGCACCAACGCGCTGCTGTTGCGCAATACCTCGKCCTTCAATTTCCTCGACGGCTGCTCGATCTCCCTGCCCTGYCACCAGCCGGACGAACTGCCGGTCGGGCTCATGCTCTCGCACGGCGCGCTGCGCGACGCGCAGTTGCTGGGCACGGCAATTGCATTGGAGAACATCGTCAAGCCGGCCGCCTGAGGCGCCCGCACCGTGACAAGGCGCTTGCCCGCGTGGCCCCTGAGCCAGTCCGCGCGGGCAAGACAGAGACAGGACAACGGGAAGACAAGGCAAAGACAAGGAAAAGACAAAGGCCCTGCGCGCACGGGACTTGCGCGAGGCGCGCGCAGGACAAGGCAGCCCCCGAAGGCAGCACCCGAAGGCAGCACCCGAAAGCAGAACCGAAGCAGAGCCGAAGCAGAACCGAAGCAGAGCCAAAGCAGAACCCAGGTAGCACCGAAGCAGCAAAAAAACAGAACGAGCCGCAACGACAAACCAGGAGAGATCGATGCAAGGGAAGGCAACACTGAAGTACATGCTGCTGGGCGGGGTGCTCGCCACCGCGTCCATGCTGGCCCCCGTGGCGCAGGCGCAGACCAAGTGGGACTTGCCGACCGGCTACCCCACCAACAACCTGCACACCGAGAACCTGCAGCAGATGGCCAGCGATGTGGAGAAGGCCACCGGCGGCAAGCTCAAGATCGTGATCCATCCCAACGGCTCGCTGCTCAAGGCCAACGAGATCAAGCGCGGCGTGCAGACCGGCCAGGTGCAGATGGGCGAGATCCTGATGTCGCTGCTGGCCAACGAGAACCCGGTGTTCGGCGTGGACGCGGTGCCCTTCCTGGCCACCAGCTACCAGGACTCCTACAAGCTGTGGCAGGCGTCGCGCGCGGTCACCGACAAGGTGCTCGACAAGCAAGGCATGAAATTGCTCTACGCCGTGGCCTGGCCGCCGCAAGGCATCTACGCCAACAAGCCGATCAACGCCGCGGCCGACATGAAGGGCCTGAAGTGGCGCGCCTATAACCCCGCCACGTCCAAGATCGCCGAACTGGTGGGCGCGCAGCCGGTAACCATCCAGGCCGCCGACCTGGCGCAGGCGCTGGCCACCGGCACGGTCAACTCGTTCATGTCCTCCGGCGCCACCGGCGTCGACACCAAGGTGTGGGAGAGCGTGAAGTACTTCTATACGGTGGACGCCTGGCTGCCAAAGAACATGCTGGTGGTCAGCAAGAAGGCCTTCGCCGCGCTGGACAAGCCGACACAGGACGCCGTGCTCAAGACCGTGGCCGAGGCCGAGAAGCGCGGCTGGCAGGTCTCCGAGCAAAAGACGCGCGAATACCTGGCCGTGCTCGGCAAGAACGGCATGGCCGTGCAGCCGCCCTCGCCGCAGCTCAGGCAGGACATGCAGAAGGTTGGCCAGACGATGGTGGACGAATGGGCCAGGAGCGCCGGCGACGACGGCAAGGCCATCCTCGAAGCCTACAAGAAGTAAGCCGGCTTCCGGCGACAAACCAGCGGGCAGCGGCGCAACGGCAAGCGCCCCCCATGTAGCCGCGGCAGCGTTCCAGCCGCCGCGGCCCGCGTCTCTTTTCACCGCATCATCCCTCCTCACCCGCCATGGAAGCTCCTGCTGTCAACAAGCGCTGGCTGGACCGGCTGCTTGACCTGCTCGCCGTGCTCGGCGCGCTGTGCATCCTCGGGGTCTGCATCGTCATGATCCTGATGTCCTTCTCGCGCGAGACCACCATCATCTTCAAGGGCGGCGACGACATCGTCGCCTGGCTTTGCGCCGCCTCCGCCTTTCTCGTGCTCGGCCAGACCTTCCAGCACGGCGGCATCGTGCGCGTGGAAATGCTGCTCGAAGCCGTGAGCCCGCGCCAGCGCTGGTGGCTCGAACTGCTTTCGCTGACCATCTGCGCCGCCTTCGCGGCCTATGCCACCTGGGCCTTGTTCAGCTTCGCCTGGCAGAGCTGGGAAATCGGCGATGTCTCGCAGGGCCAGATCGTGGTGCCCCTGTGGATTCCGCAGAGCTTTGCCGTGCTGGGCTGCGCCGGCTTCACGCTGGCCGTGCTCGACGAGTGGCTGCGCGTGGCGCGCCGCCAGAAGCCCCGCTACCAGCTGGCGCAGGAAGCCAAGCTGGCCGCCGGCGATTTCGGGGAGACCGTCTGATGAGCACCATCCTTGTTTCCCTGGTCCTGCTGGTGGTGATGATCGTCTTCCTGGTGATCGGGGCGTGGATCCCGGTGGCCATCGCCGTCACCTCCTGGGTGGGCCTGGTGGTCTTCGCCGACCACGATGCGCTGGTCAACCTGGCCAACTCATGGTGGTCGTCGAGCGCCTCCTACACCCTGGCCTCGCTGCCGCTGTTCGTATGGATGGGCGAGATCCTGTTCCGCACCAAGCTGTCCGAGCAGATGTTCAACGGCCTGTCGCCATGGCTGAACTGGCTGCCCGGGCGACTGATGCACGTCAATATCCTGGGCTGCGGCATCTTCGGTTCCGTCTCGGGCTCGTCGGCGGCCACCTGCGCCACCATCGCCAAGTCCGCGCTGCCGGAACTGACGCGGCGCGGCTATGACGAGCGCGTGACGCTGGGCTCGCTGTCGTGCGCCGGCACGCTCGGCATCCTGATCCCGCCGTCGATCACCATGGTGGTCTATGCGGTGTCGGCCGACGTCTCCATCATCCGGGTGTTCCTGGCGGGTTTCCTGCCGGGCTTGCTGCTGATGCTGCTGTTCTCCGGCTATATCGTGGTGTGGGCGCTGTCCAACCCGGACAAGACACCGCCGGCCGAGCGCTTCGACTGGCGCTCGCGCCTGGCCTCGGTGCGCCAGCTGATGCCGTGCATGATCCTGATCGCCTTCATCACCTGGATCATGATCACCGGCTATTCCACCGCCACCGAGGCGGCCGCCTACGGCGTGGTGGCGTCGCTGGGACTGGCGTGGATGGGCGGCTCGCTGACGCGCAAGGCGTTCTGGGAAAGCCTCATGTCGGCCACGCGGCTGACCGCCATGATCATGTTCGTGCTGGGCGCCACCTCGTTCCTGTCGGTGACCATGAGCTTCACGGGGATCCCGCGCGCGCTGGCCGAATGGGTGGCTTCGATGCACCTGTCGCCGTGGTCGCTGATCGCCGTGCTGACGGTGATCTATATCCTGCTGGGCACCGCGCTGGACGGCATTTCCATGATCGCGCTGACCACCGCCACGGTGCTGCCGATGGTGCAGGCCGCGGGCTTCGATCTGGTATGGTTCGGGATATTCATCGTGCTGCTGGTCGAGATCGCCGAGGTCACGCCACCCGTGGGCTTCAACCTGTTCGTGCTGCAGAGCATGACGGGCAAGGACAGCAACTACATAGCGCGGGTATCGCTGCCGTTCTTCATGATGATGGTGGTAGCCATCGGCATCATCACCGTGTGGCCCGACCTGGTCACATGGCTGCCCGACGTGGTGATGCAGAAAGAACTGAAGTGACGGCCGCCCCGCGCTGCCGGCAGCATTGCAATGCAGCGGGGGCCGCGGCCCCCAACGGAGTGCCATGCATGTGATCGTCATCGGCGCCGGCGTGATCGGCGTCTGCTCGGCCTGGTACCTGCGCGAAGCGGGCTTCGAAGTGACCGTGGTGGAGCGGCGCGCCGCACCTGCGCAGGAGTCCAGCTTCGGCAATGCCGGCGTGATCGCGCCGGGCTATGTCACGCCATGGGCCGCGCCCGGAATGCCGGGCAAGGTGCTGCGCAACCTCTTCGCCAGCACCTCGCCGGTACTGTTCCGGCCCAGCGCCGATCCGGCCATGTGGCGCTGGATCCTGCGCTGGCTGGGCGAATGCACGCTGGAGCGCTACCGCGTCAACAAGGTGCGCATGCAGCGCCTGGCCTTCTACAGCCGCGAGTGCCTGCACAAGCTGCGCGGCCGGCTCGAGATCGACTACGAGCAATCGCAGGGTTATCTGCAACTGTTCCGTACCCGCCGCGACCTGGACCTGGCAGGGCCCGCCCTGGCGCTGCTGCGCGAGCACGAGGTCCCGCATCGCCTGGTCGATGCCGCGGGTTGCCGGGGCATCGAACCCGGGCTGACCACCGACACCCCGCTGGCCGGCGGCCTGCACCTGCCCGAGGACGAGTCGGGCAACTGCCCGATGTTCGTGCGCCGGCTGCGCGTGCTGGCCGAAGCCGCGGGCGTGCGCTTCGTCATGGACAGCGACGCCGCCGCCCTGCGGCCGCTGCCGGGCGGGCAGCTCGCGCTGGACTTGCGCGATGCCGGCGGCGGCGCCGGCAGCATCAAGGCCGGCGGCGTGCGCGAAACGCTTGCGGCGGACCGCGTGCTGGTGTGCGCGGGCGTCGCCAGCGCGGCGCTGCTGCGCCCGCTCGGCCTGCGCATTCCGCTCTATCCGGTCAAGGGCTACTCCGCCACGGTGCAGGTCAGCGACGAGCTGCAGGCACCGCTGGCCGCGCTGATGGACGAATCGTACAAGGTGGCCATCACGCGCATGGGCAACCGCCTGCGCATCGCCGGCACGGCCGAACTCGGTTCGCGCCGCCTCGACCTGCGCCCCGCCGCCATCAATACCTTGCTCAAGGTCGCGCGTGACTGGTTTCCCGTGGCCGGCCACTACGGCAGCGCCACGCTCTGGGCCGGCGCGCGGCCCATGCTGCCGGACGGCCCGCCGCTGATCGGCGCGACTGCCGTGCCCGGGCTCTTCCTCAATCTCGGCCACGGTTCGACCGGCTGGGCCATGGCCTGCGGCTCGGGCCGCGTCGCCGCCGACCTGATCGCCGGCAACCGCCCCGCCATCGACCTGGACGGCCTGACGCCGGCCCGCTACGGGCTCGGCCCGCGCTGATCATGCAGACACCTTTGCCATTGCCCTCCCGGCCGGCCGATGCCTGGCTGGCGCTTGACGCCGCAAGCCACGGCGAGATCCCGCTCTACGACGTGGCCGCCATCCGCCGCATCGAGGCCAGCGCCATGGCCACGCTGCCCGCATTCGAGCTGATGTCGCGCGCGGGCGCGGCCGCGGCGGACTGGCTGGCGCGGCAAGCGCCGGACGGCCCGCTGCTGATGCTGGCCGGCCCCGGCAACAACGGCGGCGACGCGCTGGTGGCCGCCACCCGCCTGCACCTGGCCGGCCGCAAGGTCCAGGCATGGCTGACAGCCGACCCGGACCGCCTGCCCGCCGATGCGGCACGCGCGTGGCTGGAGGCGCGCGCGGCCGGCGTGCCGCTGCATGCGGTGCCCGAATCCGCCTGCCGCGGCGGCTTGCCGCCGTTCCCCGCCGACACCCGCGCGCTGGTGGACGGCTTGCTCGGCATCGGCCTGAACCGCGCCGCCGACGGCTACATGGCGCAGTGGATCGTCCAGGCGAACGACGCTGGCTTGCCGGTATTCGCGCTCGACATCCCCAGCGGCCTGTTCGCCGATACCGGCGCCGGCGCGCCGGCGGTGCGGGCCTGCCGCACGCTGACCTTCATCGGCGCCAAGCCCGGCCTGCTCACGCTCGATGGCCGCGACTGCGCGGGCGAGGTCGACATCGCCCCGCTGGGCCTGCCCTACCCGCCGGCCGAAGCGCCCTGCGCCATGGTCGGCCTGCCGGCATCGTTCGCCGCAGCGCTGCCCGCGCGCCGGCACGCCACCAACAAGGGCAGCTTCGGCTCGCTGGCCGTGATCGGCGGCGGCATYGGCATGACGGGGGCGCCCTTGCTTGGCGCGCGCGCCGCGCAGCACCTCGGTGCCGGGCGCGTGCATATCGCCTTCCTGGCGCAACCGGCCCCGCTGCTCGATCCCGTGCACCCGGAGCTGATGCTGCACCCGCTCGCGGATATCGAGCTGGCGAACATGTCCGCGCTGGTGATCGGCCCCGGCATGGGCACCGGCGCCGCGGCCCGCAAGCAGTTCGCGCAACTGCTGCACGGCTGCGCCGCGGCCACCGGCGCGCCCGCGCTGGTGCTGGACGCAGACGCGCTCAATATGCTGGCCGCCGACCCCGCGCTGGCTGCCATGCTGGCGGCCAGCCAGCTGCCCCGCGTGATGACGCCGCACCCGCTGGAGGCGGCACGCCTGGCCGGCCTGAGCGTGGCCGAGATCCAGCGCGACCGCCTCGCGGCGGCGCGCTCGCTGGCGGCGCAATGGCAGGCGGTGGTGGTGCTCAAAGGCTCTGGCACGGTGATCGCGGCACCTCCCGACGCAGGGAGCACCCAGGCCCTGTCGATCAATCCGACCGGCAACGCCGGGCTGGCCACCGCCGGCACTGGCGACGTGCTGGCCGGCATGATCGGCGCCCTGCTGGCGCAGGGCATGCCGCCGCTGCAAGCCGCGCAGGCAGCCGTATGGCTGCACGGGCGTGCCGCCGATTTTCTGGTGGCCGAGGGCACCGGCCCCGCGGGACTGACCGCCAGCGAGCTTTACATACCGCTGCGCAGCCTGTTCAACGCCCTGCTGCGGGAGCCGCGCCGCGCATGAACAACGCCACCGATCGCGGCGCACGCCTGGCCCCGCCGGCTCCGGCGAACTCCCCGGCCCGGCGCCAGCTGCTCACCGGCGTTGCGCTGCTGGTGCTGGGCCAGTGGATACTGAGCCTGCTCGACGCCAGCAGCAAGACGCTGACCCATCAGGGCGTGCCGGTGGTCGGCGTGGCCTGGGTGCGCTACGTGGGGCATGTGGTTGCCATCTTCCTGCTGCTGGGGCCGGCACGCTTTCGCGCGCAATGGCGTCCGGTAAAGCCGGGCCTGCAATGGCTGCGCGGCGGGCTGATGCTGGTTTCCACGCTGGTGTTCTTCAGCGTGCTCAAGCTGATGCCGCTGGCCGAGGCCACCGCGCTGAACTTTTGCGCGCCGCTGTTCGTGGTGGCGTTGTCGCCGTGGCTGCTGGGCGAGCGCCCCGGCATCCATGCCCGCGCCAGCCGCTGGACCGGCGTGGCGATCGGCTTTGCCGGCATGCTGGTGGTGGTGCGCCCCGGTGGCGAGYTGAGCGCGACCGGCATTGCGCTGGGCCTGYTGTCCGCGCTGGTGTTYGCGCTGMTGCAGATGCTSACGCGKCGCATCGCCGCSCATGACGCCCCCATGACCACGCTGATCCAGAGYGGCKTSACCGGCGCGGCCCTGACCACCGTGCTGGTGCCCTTCTTCTGGTTCGACGCCGCGCCCACGCCGCTGCAGGCGGTCTTGCTGCTGAGTACCGGCATCACCGGCTCGGTCGGACATTACTTCGTCATCCGCGCGTTCCAGTATGCGGATGCGTCGTTCCTCAGCCCCTTCCTGTACCTGCAGATCCTGTCGGCCACCACCATCGGCTACCTGGCCTTCGGCCAGCTGCCGGACTGGATCACGGCACTGGGCGTGGCGGTGATCTGCGTCGGCGGCGTCTGCGTGGCCGGCGGCGAATCGGCGCTGCGCGCGGTGGCGCGGCGGCTTGGACGCGCGCAGTGAGTGTCAGCCAGGCGCCGACAGCGCGCCATACCCCCATTTGGTAGTGTTTCCGAATCCGCAGCAATGCTGTCTATTCCCGCTATTTGCCAAAGCCGCGTCAAGCGGGAGCGCTATACTTGAAAGCGGCTTCCGCCGGCCGGTCTCCGTACTGCATACCCAAGAATCTCCAGAGAATCACGCACGCATGCCCACCGATCTCCACGCCTGGCACTCTCTCCTGCAGCATCATGAAGCGATCCGCGAAACACCGATGCGCGACTGGTTTGCGGCCGGCGATGCAGGCCAGCGTGTCGCCCAGTTCTCACTGGAAGCGGCCGGCCTGTATCTCGACTATTCCAAGAACCGCATCACGCCGCAGACCGTTGCCCTGCTGATGCAGCTGGCCGACGAGGCTGGCGTCCCCGGGCGCCGCGACGCCATGTTCGCAGGCGACCACATCAACGCCACCGAAGACCGCGCCGTGCTGCACATCGCGCTGCGCGCCGAATGCAACTCTGCGTTCAAGGTCGACGGCAAGCCGGTGATGTTCGCGATCCATGACGTACTCGAGCGCATGCGCGCCTTCTCCGGGCGCGTGCGCAGCGGCGAGTGGACCGGCGCCACCGGCAAGCGCATCACGGACGTGATCAACATCGGTATCGGCGGCTCGGACCTGGGCCCGCGCATGGTGTGCCGGGCGCTGTCGCACCTGGCCGGCGGCGGGCCGCGCATGCATTTCGTCTCCAACGTGGACGGCACCGAACTGGCCGAGACGCTGGAGCGCCTGGACCCGGAACAGACCCTGGTGATCGTCTGCTCGAAGACGTTCACCACGCTCGAGACCATGGCCAACGCCAACAGCGCGCGCGAGTGGTTCCTCGCGCGCGGCGTGAACCAGGCGCAACTGGCCAGCCATTTCGCCGCGGTGTCGACCAATGTGGAAGCGGTGCGCGCCTTCGGCATCGACCCGGCCCATATGTTCGAATTCTGGGACTGGATCGGCGGGCGTTTTTCGCTGTGGTCGTCGGTGGGGCTGTCGATCGCGCTGGCGGTCGGCTTCGACGCCTTCGCCGACCTGCTGGCCGGCGGCCGCGCCATGGACGCGCATTTCGCCAGCGCGCCGCTGGAACGCAATATGCCGGTGGTGCTGGGCATGCTCGGCATCTGGTACCGCAACTTCTTCGGCATGCCGACCAGTTGCATGGCGCCCTATTCCACTTCGCTGGAACTGTTCCCCGCCTTCCTGCAGCAACTGGAGATGGAGAGCAACGGCAAGTCGGTCCAGCTGGATGGGCGCAATGTGCGCGCGCATACCGCCCCCGTGGTCTGGGGTTCGGCCGGCACCAACGGCCAGCACGCGTATTTCCAGCTGATTCACCAGGGCTCGCAGATCGTGCCGGTGGATTTCGTGGCGCCGCTGCGGCCGCCGCGCGAGCTGCCCGGCCACCATGCCAAGCTGCTGGCCAACTGCTTCGCGCAAGGCGAGGCGCTGATGCGCGGGCGCAGCGCCGAGGAATTGCGCGCCGGCGGCATGCGCGACGAGCTGCGGATCGCGCATATGGTGTTCGAGGGCAACCGGCCCAGCAATACGCTGCTGATCGAAGACATCACGCCACATACGCTGGGCGCGCTGATCGCCCTCTATGAACACCGCACCTTCGTGCAGGGCGTGGTCTGGAACATCAACTCGTTCGACCAGTGGGGCGTGGAGCTTGGCAAGATCCTGGCCAAGCCGATCGAGGCAGAGCTGACAGGCACCGCGGCCGCGCCGGCGCAGCACGATGCCTCCACCAGCAACCTGATCGCTCGGGCGCGCGCCGCGCTGGGCCAGCCCTAGCCCGCGCCTGCCGGCCGGCCTGCGCGCGGCGCGGGGTCAGACCGGCGCGCTCATCCATTCGTCCCTGGCCACGCGCCCTGCCTCGATGGTCAGGATGCGCCCGCAGCGCGCCGCCACCGAGCGGTCGTGCGTCACCAGCACCAGGGTCGAGCCGGCGTCGCGGTTCAGCTCGAACATCAGGGCGATCACAGCCTCTCCGGTGGCCGTGTCGAGGCTGCCGGTGGGCTCGTCGGCGAACAGGATATCGGGCCGCGCGACGAAGGCGCGCGCAAGTGCAACGCGCTGCTGCTCGCCGCCGGACAGCGTGCGCGGATAATGGGAAAGCCGCCCGCCCAGGCCAACGCGTTCCAGCATGTCGGCGGCGCGTTCGCGCACGCTGGTGGTTTCCCCGCRCAGTTCGAGCGGCAGCATGACATTCTCCAGCGCGTTCAGGTGGCCGACCAGCTGGAACGACTGGAACACAAAGCMCACATGGCGTCCGCGCTGCGCCGCGCGCTGGTCTTCGTCGAGCTCGAACAGGTCCTGCCCGTTGAGCCTGACGGTGCCCGTGGTGGGCAGGTCCAGGCCAGCCAGCAGGCCCAGCAGGGTCGACTTGCCCGAGCCGGAAGCGCCGACGATGGCCAGCGTCTCCCCGGGCGTGACGGAAAACGTGACGTCATGCAAAATCGTCAGCGAACCGGTCGTGTCGGCAACGGTCTTTCCTAGTGACTCGACAGCAAGAATGGAAGAAGACATGAGCAAGAAGTTCTGGTGCGGTTGGCGCAAGCTGGCGCTGGCGCTATGTGCTGCCAYGGTGTTGCCCGTCACCGCATCGGTGGCGCACGCGGCAACGCAGGCGCCGGCCATCCTGGTGCTGGGCGACAGCCTGTCCGCCGAATACGGCATCGCGCGCGATGCGGGCTGGGTCAAGCTGCTGGAAACGCGGCTGCGCACAGAGCGTCTCGATTATAGCGTCGTGAATGCCAGCATCAGCGGCGAGACCACCGTGGGCGGCAAGACCCGCCTGCCCGACCTGCTGGCCCGGCACCATCCGGCCGTGGTGATCGTCGAGCTCGGCGCCAACGATGCGCTGCGCGGCCTGCCGCTGCAGACCACCGAGGCCAACCTGCGCAGCATCGTCAGCGGCGCGCAGCAGGCCAAGGCCAGCGTGCTGCTGGTCGGCATGCGCATCCCGCCCAACTACGGGCCGGACTATACCGAGCGCTTCTTCGCGCTCTATCCCAGACTGGCCAGCGAGTACAAGACGCGGCTGGTGCCATTCCTGCTCGAGCACGTGGTGAGCAAGCCGGACTGGTTCCAGCAGGACCGCATCCATCCCACCGCGCAGGCCCAGGGCACCTTGCTCGATACGGTGTGGCCGCAGCTCAGGCCCCTGCTCAAAGGGCCCGCGGCGCGCACCGCCGGACGCTAGGGATTGCCGTGGCATCGGGCCTGCGCGCAGCGCCGGGCCGCCTGAAACGAGAAGAGGCGCCACATGGGCGCCTCTTCTCGTTTGCTGCGATGCCGGTGTTACTGCGCGGCGGCACCGCTGGCTGAACCTGCGTCCGCGGCCGCCGCGGGCTTGAGGACCTTCACCTTCGCACGGGCCTTCAGGCTGTCGTAGAAGGCTTCCAGTTCGGTCTGGCCGGCCATCTGGGCCAGTTGCTGGGCTTCGCCCTGGCGCTGCGCGGCGTCGGCCTGCGCGGGCTGGCTGATCTTGGTGATGCGGTAGATCGCATAGCCATCCGCGCCCAGGTCCACCCCGACCAGCGCGGGCAGCTTGGCGACATCGGCGCGCATCACGGCCTCCAGCGCCTTCGGCTGCAGGCCGCCGGCCTTGGCACGCGAGACCGTGACCGCGGCGCCGAAGCCCTCGGCGCTTGCGCTCTTCTTCAGCGCCTCGAGGCGGGCCGCGCCTTCCTTGTCGGCCAGCTCGGCTGCCTGCTGCGCGATATAGCCTTCGCGCACCTTGGCCTGCACCTCCTCGAACTTGCGCGTGGTGGCCGGACGGTAGTCGACGATGCGCGCCGCCACCAGGGTGTTGGGCGCCACCTGCACGGCTTCCGTATTGCGCTTGCTCTTGATCGAGTCGTCGCTGAACAGGGCCTTGAGCAGCTTCTCGTTGTTGAGCGGGCTCTGCGCACCCAGCGCCGGGTTGGGCTCGCGCGTCACGTTGTCGGCGCTCTGGATGGCCAGCTTGAACTTCTCGGCCGCCGGCTTGAAGCTGTCCGACTGTTCATAAACCGTGTTGCCGAACGAATCGGCCAGCTCGGTGAACTTCTTGGCGGCCAGTTGCTTGCGCAGTTCGGCTTCCAGTTCGGTGCGGACCTGGTCGAGCGGCTTGGTCTCGGCCGCCTTGATGCCGGTGAGCTTGATGATGTGGTAGCCGTAGTCGGTCTCCACCACGTCGCTGATCTGGCCGTCCTTGAGCGCGAACATGGCGTCCTCGAACGGCTTGACCAGCGCGCCGCGGCCCATGAAGCCGAGGTCGCCGCCCTTCTCCGCCGAGCCCGGGTCCTTCGATTCCTTGCGGGCCACGTCGGCGAAGGATTCGGGGTGCTTGCGCAGGTCGTCCAGCAGCTTGGTGGCCTTGTCCTTGGCGGCCTTGCGGTCCGCCGCCGGGGCATCCTTGGCGGCGGCGATCAGGATATGGCTGGCGCGGCGCTGCTCGTCGGTGCGAAAGCGCGCGATATTGCTGTCGTAGTAGGACTTGAGCTCATCGGGCGTGACCGCCAGCGACGCGGCCAGCGCATCGGCCGACAGCACGAGGTAGTCGACCTTGGCCTGCTCGGGCACGGCGAACTGGGCCTTGTGGCTTTCGTAGAACGCCTTCAGCGCGGCATCGTCCGGGTTGACCTTGGCGGCGAAGTCGGCGGGCTTGAACTGCAGCACCTGCACATCACGCTGCTGGTCGCGGATGGCGATCAGGCGGTCGAGCAGTGACTTGGGAACGAAGGCGGTACCGCCGATCGAGCCGCCCAGCTGCTGCGTGGCGAGATCGAAACGCATGCGCGCGTCGAACTGCTCGGGCGTCATGCCCTGCTGGGCCAGCAGCGCGACGTAAGCCTTGTCGTCGATGGTGCCGTCCTTCTTCTTCGGCAACTGCGCGATGGCCGGGATGCTGCTGATGCTCTCGAACAGGCGTTCGTTGGAGACGGTCAGGTGCTTGCTGGCGACCTCGTTGGCCACCACGCGTTGCAGGATCAGCTGGTCGAGCACCTGCTGGCGGGCCTGCGTGCCTTCGAACTGGCGCGGGTCATAGTTGGTGCCGAGCACCTGGCGCATGCGCTCGCTCTGGTCGCGCACCACGTTGTCGACTTCCTGCGTGGTGATCGCGCGGCCGTCGACCTTGGCTGCGTCGTGCGAGCTGTCCATGAAACGCGAGTAGCTCTCCACGCCGAAGAACACAAACGACGGGAAGACAAGCACCAGCAGCAGCAAAAGCATCAAGCGCCGGTTGTTGCGAACGAAATCAAGCATGCTGACTCAGGAAAAGGGTTGGTACGAACGGCAAACTCCGGGATTCTATCAGGAGCGGCAGGCTTCACGTGATTTGCGGGTGCCGCGCTCGCCTGGCGCATCACGGCAGCGCGCGGCGAATGGAGGTTTGCGCGAAGGCGGCAGGCGCAGAAAAGCAAAACGGGCCGCGAAGGGCCCGTTTTGCTGACTGCGTATATCTGGCGGAGTGGACGGGGCTCGAACCCGCGACCCCCGGCGTGACAGGCCGGTATTCTAACCAACTGAACTACCACTCCTGGATTCGGTGCGGCTGCATGCGCCGGTGGTGTGGCTTGTCTTGCGGCAGGAGCGATGGTGGGTGCTGAGGGGCTCGAACCCCCGACCTACGCCTTGTAAGGGCGCCGCTCTACCAACTGAGCTAAGCACCCGCTCGTACCGCAGCCACACTGCATGCTGCAAGCATCGCCGCGCACATATCAGAGCATTTACTGCTGTTTGCGTTGCRAGGCCGCAAGTGTAATACAGGCTTTGGCCTTTTGCCAAGCATTCTTCGCGCTAGCGTCGAACAGCGCGAAGGCCGCATGAATACCCCTGAAAACAGGGGTCGGCGCGCAATGAAAAAACGCCGCGGGCGTGACCCGCGGCGTCTTCCATTGCTGCCATCCTGCGAGGCCCCGAACGGCGAGCCCCGGCGATCCCGGTGAGATCTCAGTGGTGGATCATCTCGACTTTGGCAGCAGCCTTGTCCGCCACGTCGGCGGGCTTGGCCACATCTTCGGTCAGCGGCTCGGGCTTGCGCTCGAGCGCGAGTTCCAGGACCTTGTCGATCCAGCGCACCGGGACGATCTCGATGGCGTTCTTGACGTTGTCCGGAATCTCCGCGAGATCCTTCACATTCTCCTCGGGGATCAGCACCAGCTTGATGCCGCCGCGATGGGCCGCCAGCAGCTTCTCCTTGAGGCCGCCGATCGGCAGCACTTCGCCGCGCAGCGTGATCTCGCCGGTCATGGCCACGTCGGCACGCACGGGAATGCCCGTCAGTACCGATACCAGCGCCGTGGTCATCGCACCGCCGGCCGAAGGACCATCCTTGGGAGTGGCGCCTTCGGGCACGTGGATGTGGATGTCGCGCTTCTCGAACATCTCGTCCGTAATGCCCAGACGACGTGCCCGCGAGCGCACCACCGAGCGTGCTGCCTCGACCGATTCCTTCATCACGTCGCCCAGCGAGCCGGTGCGGGTGATGTTGCCCTTGCCCGGCATGATCGCGGCTTCGATGGTCAGCAGATCGCCGCCCACTTCCGTCCACGCCAGCCCGGTCACCTGGCCCACCTGGTTTTCCTTGCCGGCCAGGCCGAAGTCGTACTTGCGCACGCCGAGGAATTTGTCCAGGTTCTCCGAGGCTACCTTGACCGTGCCCGATTCCTTCTTGAGCAGCAGCAGCTTCACCACCTTGCGGGCGATCTTCGACACTTCACGCTCGAGCGAACGCACGCCCGCTTCCCGCGTGTAGTAGCGGATGATGTCGCGCAGGGCTTCTTCGCTGACTTCGATCTCGCCTGCCTTCAGACCATTGTTCTTGATCTGCTTGGGCAGCAGGTAGCGCTGGGCGATGTTGACCTTTTCCTCTTCGGTGTAGCCCGAGAGGCGGATCACTTCCATGCGGTCCAGCAGCGGCGGCGGGATGTTCAGCGAGTTGGAGGTCGCCACGAACATCACGTCCGACAAGTCGAAGTCCACTTCGATGTAGTGGTCCTGGAACGTGTGGTTCTGTTCCGGGTCCAGCACCTCGAGCAGCGCCGACGACGGGTCGCCGCGGAAGTCCATGCCCATCTTGTCGATTTCGTCGAGCAGGAAGAGCGGGTTGCGCACGCCGACCTTGGACAGGCTCTGCAGGATCTTGCCCGGCATCGAGCCGATGTAGGTACGGCGATGGCCGCGGATCTCGGCCTCGTCGCGCACGCCGCCGAGCGCCATGCGCACGAACTTGCGGTTCGTGGCGCGCGCCACCGACTGACCGAGCGAGGTCTTGCCCACGCCGGGAGGCCCGACCAGGCACAGGATCGGCGCCTTCACCTTGTCCACGCGCTGTTGCACTGCGAGGTACTCGAGAATGCGTTCCTTGACCTTCTCCAGGCCATAGTGGTCTTCGTCCAGCACGCGCTCGGCGTTGGCGAGGTCGTTGTTGACCTTGCTCTTCTTGCGCCACGGCAGGTTGACCAGCGTGTCGATGTAGTTGCGCACGACGGTGGCTTCGGCCGACATCGGCGACATCAGCTTGAGCTTCTTGAATTCGGCGTCGGCCTTCTTCTTGGCTTCCTTCGGCATGCGCGCAGCCTTGATGCGCTTGTCGAGTTCTTCCAGGTCGGCGCCTTCTTCGCCCTCGCCCAGTTCCTTCTGGATGGCCTTGACCTGCTCGTTCAGGTAGTACTCGCGCTGGCTCTTCTCCATCTGGCGCTTGACGCGGCCACGGATGCGCTTCTCGACCTGGAGGATGTCGATCTCGCCTTCGAGTTGCGACAGCAGGCTTTCCAGGCGTTCGGTGACGTTCACCATCTCCAGGATCTTCTGCTTCTGCTCGAGCTTGATCGGCAGGTGCGCGGCGATGGTGTCGGCCAGGCGGCCAGGCTCGTCGATGCCCGACAGCGAAGTCAGGATCTCGGGCGGGATCTTCTTGTTCAGCTTCACGTACTGGTCGAACTGCGACACGATGGCGCGACGCAGCGCCTCCGTCTCGGCGGTCTCGACCGGGCCCGGCGGCACGGGCACGGCTTCGCACATGAAGTGCGAGTCGTCTTCGCTCACTTCGCGGATATTCGCGCGCTGCGTGCCTTCCACCAGCACCTTGACGGTGCCGTCGGGCAGCTTGAGCATTTGCAGGATATTGGCGATGCAGCCTACCTCGTAGAGGTCGTCGGCGGTCGGCTCATCCTTGGCCGCCGTTTTCTGGGCTACAAGCATGATGCTCTTGCCCGACTCCATCGCAGTTTCAAGCGCCTTGATGGACTTCGGACGTCCCACGAACAGTGGGATCACCATGTGCGGAAACACCACCACGTCGCGCAACGGCAACAGTGGGAGGCGAATCGGCTCAGCCGGGAGGAGTTGTGTTCCGGACATCATTTTCCCCAGTCAGTCATTTAGGCGTAAATTGGGTCGCATGAATCGATTGCAAGACAGGCGTCGCCAACGATTCATGACCCCGTGCAAATGCTGCTTGCCTCACTTGCAGGACCCGTCCAAACAGCATACCCCCGTTTCCTCCCCTTCGTTTTACGAAAATGAAGAAAAAAAGCCGCTCGCTTTTCGCGAGCGGCCTTTCGG